>NZ_JAQKGU010000011.1 GCF_028532725.1 Desulfovibrio sp. Fe33 | reverse complement strand
GACCGTGCCGAACAGGCCGATGAACGGGGCCGCGTTGGCGCAGGTGGCCAGGAACGGCAGGTTGCGGGTCAGCACGCGCATTTCCTTGGAAATGCCCTGTTTGAGCACGCGCCGGAGGGTGTCCTTGACCAGAAGGCGTCTGCGCTCCCGGTTGACGTCCGCCTTTTCGAGCTGGCGGAATTCTTTCACGGCCAGCGAGGAAACCCGGGCCAGGGGGGAATCGCTCTTGTCGCCCAACTGCTTGATGCCCTTGGACAGGTCGCCTGCGGCCATGAACGCGTCATAGCCGCTGATGACCCGCTTGCGGGCCGTGCCGATGCTGAAGAACTTGAAGAAGATGATGGTCCAGCTCCACAGGGACATGCACCCCAGGAAGAGCATGACCAGCTTGACCGCCAGGGTCGCCCCGGAAAGCAGGGTCAGGATGTCGTTGTCGGGCAGAAAATTCATGATTTCACCTTTGATTCTATGGGTTTTACAACCCGCTTCATGCGAAGAAAGCCGGGCCAGCAAGCCACGGCTTTTCCGTATCTCCGAATGTGCCTACGCCTTTATTGTCACAGTCGTGCGACGAACGGGAAACATCATTTCATGCATCGTTGTACGATCTCCCAGGCATTGGACTCGGTCCGCCTATATTCTTCAACCGTCAACCCCGCCCCCAGCGCGATGGTCCGACGCAGCTCCTCGCCCACAAGATCACGCGGGGCATGGGCGTCGTTGTTGACAACCAACTTGGCCCCGTGCTTCCGAGCCAGCGCGGCCACGTGCCCGTTGGTGTAACTGTGGCCGCCGCGCGTGGTGATTTCCAGCGCGACGCCGCGCTCTGCGGCGAGCCGGACTTCCTCGTCGGTAATCAGGCCAGGATGTGCCAAAATGTCCACGCCGGCTTCGATGGCCGCCAGGTTGGTGCCGGGAGCCACCGGTTCAACCGGGGTCTCACCGTGCACGACCACCACCTGTGCTCCGCTCTGCCGCGCGGCCCGGGTCATCTCGTCAATGAGCGCGGGCGGCACATGGGTCAGTTCCACCCCGGCCAGGACATTGATGTCGAAGAAATGACCATGCTTCTTGACGAAGCGAAGGACATTCTCCAGAGCGTGATACATGGTCGCCTCGTCCGCGTGATCGGTCATGCAAAGCGCCTTGTAGCCGATGACCTCGGCGCGGCGAACGAGTTCGGCGGGGATAAGCTCCCCGTCGCTGAAAATGGTGTGGGTATGCAAATCGATCATACGGGCCTACATCTTGTATTTGATGTCGTCTTCGGAAAGCTTGTCCAGTTCATCCTGCCACTTCTCGGCATCCTCGGTCTTGATGAGCGCTTCAGGATGTTCCGGGAACGGACCTCCGGCCTCTTCCAGAACGGATTCTCCGGCCAGAATGGGACATTCCGCGCGCACGGCCAAGGCGATGGCGTCCGAAGGACGGCTGTCGATACGCCACGTCTCGTCGCCGGAGGCAACAACCAATTCGGCGAAGAAAGTCCCGTTCTCGATGTCGGTGATCTCCACACGCGTGACCGTGCCGCCCATGGCGCGGATGGTGTTGAGCAAAAGGTCGTGAGTCATGGGCCGGGGGAAAGGCACCCGATTGATGGCCATGGAGATGGCCATGGCCTCCATCGCGCCAATCCAGATGGGCAGCACCACGGTTTCCGCCTCATCCTTGAGGACGATTATGGGGGACTTCCCAGCTTCGTCCAGCGCCAGCCCGAAAATTTCGACCTTTACCACGGCTCGCCCGCCCTCTCTCCCACCAGGGAGTGTTTCTTGGCTTCCTTGATCTCGACCGGAACCATCATGCCGGTCAAACCGGCCGTCTCCTCCATGGATACGTTAACGATGCGTCCGGCCGGGTCTCGCCCTTTCCAGGATATGGATTCTCCATCCTGCATACGGCTCAACCCCTCGATAAACGCGTCAGTCCGCGCGCCCAACTGATTCTTTAGACATTTTCTAGTAATATTATTTTGCAGAGTCTGCAAGCGCAGCAACCGCTCCGAGGCCTCTTCGGCCGGAACCTTCGGCTCCATATTCACCGCCGCGACGCCCGGACGGTCGGAATACTTGAAGGAAAAGCTCGACTCGAAACCGACCCGTTCGACCATTTCAAGGGTCTGCCGGAAGTCTTCCTCGGTCTCGCCGGGGAACCCGACGATCAGGTCCGTGGTCAGGCTGATATCCGGCCGCGCCTTGCGCAGACCGTCCACTATGGAAAGATAGCGCTCGATATCGTACTTGCGGCGCATGGCCTTGAGCACACGGTCCGACCCGGCCTGCATCGGCAGATGCAGCGAAGGGCAAAGATTCGGCAGCTCGCCGAAGGCTCGGACGACCTCCTCGGCGATATCCTTGGGATGCGAAGTGGTGAAACGCAGCCGATCCAGCCCGGGAATGGCGGCCACGGAACGCAAAAGCTCGGCGAAACTCACGCCCACCCCGCCCTTGTCCAGGCCGAAGCTGTTGACGTTCTGGCCGAGCAGGGTAATTTCCCGCACGCCGCTGTCGATCAGGGCGCGGCACTCGTCGAGAATGGCGTCCGGTGTGCGGGACTTCTGACGTCCGCGCGTGTAGGGCACGATGCAGTAGGAGCAGAAGTTGTCGCACCCCTGCATGATGTTGACGAAGGCCTGCCGGGTGTCGCCCAAGGCGACCGGCTCGTCCGGCTGTTCGCGCTCCTCGTACAGGGTGACGAAATCGAGCAGCGCCACGCGATCGTCCTTGCCCCCGGCAATGCGCTCCAGCGCGTTGGGCGCGCCCGCGATGCCGTCCGAACCGAACACCAGCCGAACGAAGGGAAAACGATCGAAAAAGCCCTTCCCGACCTGTTGGGCCACGCAGCCGCCCACGGCGGCAAAGACGTTTTCGTCGCGCTTGAGGTGGGCCGCAACGCGACCGAGTTCGCTATAAACCTTCTGTTCGGGCTTTTCGCGCACGCTGCATGTATTGAGGATATATACCTGGGCGTCTTCCTCGCCGGTCTCCTCCCACCCCCTGCTTTCCAGGGCGCGGGCAAGCCACTGCGAGTCGTGGACGTTCATCTGGCACCCGAAGGTGGTGATATGGAATTTCATGTATTCACATCCCGCCTCTCGGGACGGGTCGTTGGAGTTCAGGCCGACAAGTCGGCGCGTTCAAGCGGCCCATTACGCACTGGCGAGCCAAGTGTCCAGAAAGTGCAAGGTGTTTCCCAAGGTTTTCTCGCGGGAGAGTGCGGTATTATCGATGACGAACTCGGCTGCCGGGTCCCGCTCGAAGGGCGCATCGACACCGATGACCTCACCCAACCCCTCGAAACTGCGGCCTGTTTCCCGCCGCTCCAACGCCTTTCGATATAGACCGGCCATGACCTGGCCTGCGGGACGGGCAGCCTCGCGTGCCATGGCCGTTTCCAGATCGCAATGTACGAAAATCTCGGCGAACCGGGGGATCAATCCACGCGCGTACCGCCGCATTGACGCCCGGTAGGCCGAGCCGTCCATGATGACGTTGCGCCCCTGATCGGTCAGCCTGGCCGCCTCCTCGGCGAACAGGGCATAAGCGGTCTCTCGCTCCTCCGCGGTATACGTCGGATTCGGGAAATATGCCTTGCGCCGCTCGTCCATGTGCAACAGTACAGCGTCCACGCCCCGGGCCGCAAGGGCGTCGCGCACGCCGCGCGCCAAGGTCGACTTGCCGCAGCCCGGCAATCCGACGATCCAGACCGCCCAGCCCCGCCGTCCGCCTCCGCCCGTCATACCCTACTCCAGATACCTGTTGACGTGTTCCCAATCGAAGACTTCGTCCTCGACGACGTTGGACACGAAATTGAACAGGCGACGGCGCACGGATTCGGGATGATCCGGATACCACTCGGGCGAAGCGATGACCAGCCCCCGAAACACGCAGAACGGCGCCAGGACTTCGAGAACCTCGGTATCGCCTGTGCAGGCCAGGTATTCCTCGAAATAGGCTCGGTAGAGCGTTTCGAAAGGCTCGGCCAACCTGTCGCGCCCGTACAGGGACCAGAGCAGATAATTCATGGCCATGCTGGCTAGGTCGCCGCCGGGCTCGCCCCACTCGCCCCGGCTGCGGTCCAGCACCGAAAAACGGCCGTCGTCGGTCACAAGGACGTTCCACGGATGGAAATCACCATGTACAGCACTCAACCGATGGGCATACCCCTTGAGCTTCCAGCGCCAGTCAATGAGACGCTTTTCCAACGCCTTGAACCGCCGGTCATCGAAGAAGGCGTAGTTCCTGGGAAACGCCTCGTCCACCAGGCCGAAAATGCACTCGCTGGCCCCCAGCAGGTTGCGAATGCGTCTCGCGTACAGGGACGGATCGTCCAGCTTGGCCGCGTGCACTTCAGCCAGCCACCGGGCGAACGCGCGGGCCATGTCGACGTCCGCGTCGCGCAGCCCGCTCTCCCTGATACGCTCCAGATCGCGAAAGTAGTCGTACCCTTCGAGCTTCTCGCTGACGATGAAGAACTCCTTGGGGTCCGTCACCGGCACAAGCGCGTCCGAGCCGTTCACATACCCAAGCCCGAGGGGGCGGGCGTGGCGCTCCATGCGCGCCGAAGTCTCATACTGGGACATCAGGATGGACGCGCGGTCCCAGTAGAACTGGTGGCCGTACCTGTCGCCCTTCATGATCGAAAACACAGCCTCCCGGACCTCGCCGCCCGTCTCGAAACGGACGAGCAGCGGTTTGCCGTAGCCGAACCCCTTCATGCCTTGCGCGTCAAGGCTGCCGATGTCGCCCGCCCCTAGGAGGCGGGCGTCATCGCCGTACACACTGCGCAAATACGATTCGATGGCCCGGACCTTGAGTTCGATCATGTCGCCCTCCCCGGCCTGCTCGGCCGCCGCTATTCGAGAGGCCCGAAGACCGACTCGTAGCGTTCCGTAAATTCCTTCAGGGTGAAGGAGTGTTCCTGGGTGCCCTTGAACTCCACCGCGTAGGTGGCGCAGGTGGCTCCCAGCTTGGCCGCCTCGGCGACGGTCTTGCCCATGGACAATCCCTTGAGCAGCCCCGCCCGATAGGCGTCGCCCGCGCCGGTGGGATCAAGCACTTCGCCCGCCGGGACCACGCCGACGGCCGTGTCCTTGTTGCCGCAACTGACGATGGAACCGTTTTCGCCGAGGGTCGTAATCAGATAGGCCGCGTTTTCAAGAAGTTCGGCCTTGGTCATGCCGGTCGCCTTCTTAATCATTTCCAGCTCATAGTCGTTGACGATGAGAATTTCCGCCCCGCTGATGGCTTCCTTGAGCTGATCGCCCGACAGGGCCGGAATCTGCTGGCCCGGATCGAAAATATAGGGAATGCCGTGCTCGCGGTAGTACTTGGGATGAGCGATCATGTCATTGATGTTGCCCGGAGCGATAAGGCCGATGGCGTCGGACGGATCGATGCGGCTCATGTCGTACTGACAGGGGTACTTCATGGCGCCGGGATTGAACCCGTTGATCTGGTTGTCGGACATGTCGGTGGTGATGTAGCAACCGGCGGTGAACTCCTGCTCGATGGTCCGAATGCCGCCCACGGAAAGCCCATACTGCTGAAGCCGCTGGTCGTAGGGACCAAAGTCCTTCCCGACCTGGCTGAGAATGGTGGACTTCACGCCCAGCAGAGACAGGTTGTAGGCGATGTTGCCCGCCGTCCCGCCGAACCGCTCCACCAGGCCGTTGACCAGGAAGGAGACGTTGAGAATATGAATCTTGTCCGGCAGAATGTGGTTGGAGAACTTGTCGGGGAAAGTCATGATGCGGTCGAAAGCGAGGGAACCGGAAATATAAATCTGCATTTTCGCTCCTTGAAAGCTGATTGAATGACCGGGAAACTACGTGCATGGACGCGAGCCTGTCAACGGTGCTCCCGGTCCGGTTCACTACTTGGCCGTCTCGTTCCGAATCCACGCGAGAAAGTCCTGGTTGCCGCCTGAAATGGGCATGGCCACGACGCAGGGGACCTCGTATCCATGGGCCTCCTTGACCGCTTCGGTCAGCGCATCCACCAGTTCGGTCCTGGTCTTGGCGATGAGCACGGCTTCCCTGCCCCGTTCAAGCTTTCCCTGCCACCAGTAGAGCGACTTCATGCCGGGAAGGATGTTCACGCAGGCCGCAAGCCGCCTTTGCACGAGCATGGACCCGACGGATTCCGCTTCGGCCTCGTCCGCGCAAGTGATGTAGATAAATGATTCGGACATTAGTTCCTCCGTTCACGGAAATGATACATGGTTCGCCGCAGGACGCAACAGGGGAAGGACGCCCTTCACGCTTGAGCCGCGCGGCGACAGGTGTTAACAACCCTCCGACACGGAGTACATATGAACAAGAAAGAACGCGCGGCTGAAATTTTCGACCGTCTCTCGAAACGGTACCCCTCCCCCAAACCGGCTCTGAACTACGGCACTCCCTGGGAGCTGCTCGTGGCCACGGCCCTGTCCGCACAATGCACCGACGAGCGGGTGAACATGGTCACACCCGTCTTCTTCGAGCGTTGGCCCGAAATCAAGGATGCGGCCGAGGCCGACGTGACCGAAATCGAAGAGGTGGTCCGCTCGACCGGATTCTTCCGAAACAAGGCCAAGAACATCAAGGCCGCCGCGCAACGCATAATGAGCGAATACGGCGGAGAGGTCCCCCGGACCATGGCCGAGCTCGTCACTTTGGGCGGCGTGGCCCGCAAGACTGCGAGCATCGTGCTCTCCAACGCCTTCGGCGTAAACGAGGGCATCGCGGTGGACACGCACGTCAAGCGGCTGACCTTCCGCATGGGGCTGACGACCAAGACCGATCCCATTCAGATCGAAAAAGACCTCATGCCTCTTTTCCCGCGCGACCAATGGGGCGACGTAAACCATTCCCTGGTCTTCTTCGGCCGGGAAGTCTGTCCGGCCCGCAAACCCAAATGTGACATCTGCGAATTGGCCGACATCTGTCCGAAAAAGGGAGTCGAATAATGACCAAGCCCGGCGATTTCACCATCCACGCGACCGACAACCTCGCCCGTCGCGCCACTCTGACGACCGCCCACGGCGATATCCAGACGCCCATATTCATGCCCGTCGGCACCCAGGGAACCGTCAAGAGCCTGACTCCGCAGGACCTGGAGGAGATGGAGGCCCAGATCATCCTGGGCAACACCTACCACCTCTACCTCAGGCCCGGCGATGATCTGGTGGCCCGGCGCGGCGGACTGCGCAAGTTCGCCAACTGGAAACGCCCCATTCTCACCGACAGCGGCGGCTTCCAGGTGTTCAGCCTGGAAGGAATCCGTAAATTGTCCGAGGAAGGCGTGGAATTCCGTTCCTACATCGACGGCTCCAAGCATTTCTTCTCGCCGGAAAAGGCGATAGACATCCAGCGCAACCTCGGCTCGGACATCATGATGGTGCTCGACGAGTGCGTGGGGTACGGCAACGACCGCGCCTACACCGAAAAATCCCTGGAAATGACCACCCGGTGGGCCAAACGCTGCCGCGACCATTACCCCAAGGGCACCGGCGACCAGATCATGTTCGGCATCGTCCAGGGCGGCTTCCACAAGGACTTGCGGGACCGCAGCCTTGAACAGCTCCGTGAAATAGATTTCGAGGGATTCGCCATCGGCGGCCTGTCCGTAGGCGAATCCACAGAGGAAATGTACGACATCCTCCACCACATCGCGCCCAAGCTGCCGTCCGGCAAGCCGCGCTATCTCATGGGCGTCGGCACGCCGCTGGACATCCTGGAAGGCGTCTCGGCGGGCGTGGACATGTTCGACTGCGTCCTGCCGTCGCGCAATGCCCGCAACGGGACCCTGTTCACCTCGCTGGGCAAGGTCAACATCAAGCGGGCCGGGTACGCCGAGGACGATTCGCCTCTGGACCCCAACTGCGAATGCTACACCTGCCGCAATTTCACCAAGGCGTATCTGCGCCACCTGTACATGGCCAAAGAGCTGCTCTCCTACCGGCTGAACACCTACCACAACCTGTATTTCTATCTGGATTTGATGAAACAGATTCGGAAAGCCATCGAAGAAGGCTCCTTCCGGGAACTCAAGGCGAAATACGAAGCGGCCTACGGCCAAAAGTAGCGAAAATCAGCCTTTCTGCGGACACTGCTCCGATACAGTCCCGGGCGCGATATTGAATATCGCCCCGGGATATTCTTTGGCGCATTGGAGCAGAGTCAGGTTAGACTCGCTTTCGGCGACTTCCTGCCCTAGCCGGCCCATGATGCGGTCGAGAAAACCGTACTTCTGGTCGAACTCGGCGAAAACCCGCTGCTCGCCCTCCATATTGACGGCCCGGATGATGTCGAGGACACGGACATCCGCCAGCTCCCGCGCCGGGGCGTAAACCTCGCACCCCGGCAAATCAGCAGGAACGGTGTAGCCCGCACTCTGCAATACGCGAAAGATATCGGAAACCAGGGAGGCCGGGGCCATAAGGCCGTCGGATATCTCCTCCACCGAAGGCAGAGGCCGTCCCTCGTGGAACCGCTTGGCCAGAACGACCATCATCAGCACCGCGATCTTCTGGCGCTCGTAGGGCGTCGCCGCGCCGAAATACCGCTGTTTGACGAAAGAATTGATGTTCTGCCAGGCGTGGCTCACCTGCGCCCCGAGGAGAACGATCAGCCAACTCAGATAGATCCAGACAAGCAACAGGGGAAGCTGGGCGAAACTGCCGTAGATGGCGTTGTACTTGACCGCTCCGATCTGCCAGTTGATGTACAGCCATTGGGCCATCTGCCAGAGAACGCCGCCCACCACGCCGCCGATCAACGCCGCCCGTATGCGCACATGGGTATTGGGAATGAAGGCGTACATCATGGAGAAGGCCATGATGATGAGCAGGTACGGCACGGCCTTGAGGAACATGGTCTCCAGGTATCCGATGGCCTTGAGACTCACCACATTGGAGATGAAATCCTGATTTTGCAGGCTGAAATTGAAGCTTGACGCGACAAAAAGGAAAATGGGGCCGAAAAGGATGATGGGGAAAAAATCCGTTACCCTGCGCCAGGCCGAACGCCCCTTGTTCACGCTCCAAATGACGTTGAAGGCCTTCTCAATGGTGCCGACCAGGGAGAGAACGGTGACAAGCAACGTCACCACGCCGACCCACCCCAAAGCCTGCACGTTGGTCCGGTCTATGTATTCGATGATCTTGTCCGCCACCTCGGGTTGTCCCGTGGTCAGGTGAAGGATGAGGTCGCGCATCTTGCCGGTGTTCTGGAATCCGAACCCCTTGGAAATGGAAAAAGCCACGGCGAGGAACGGAACAATGGACAGGATGGTGGTGAACGTCAGAGCCGCCGCGCGGATGATGGTCTGATCCTTCACGAAGCTGAAAGCGATCAGGTAAAGCAGACGGCAAGCCCCCCGCCATGTGCGGATAAGATAGGGCGTTTCCGGTGTGTCACGCACCCATATGCCTTCCAGGAATTCTCTCTTCAATTGCGATAACTTTCTCGCCGGGTTCATAGCCGCTCCGCGTGAAGAATGAGGGTTCGTATCGTTGCCGCTTACACCGAATCCGCCTTCGCAGGCAAGTTGGGCGCGTCCCAATCAGAAAAGATCCCGCAGGAACTCGAAGGATTTCTTGGGCAGACTCAGGATGTTGAGCACCGTATCGTTGACGATTCTGCCGGTGGGAACGTCCACCTTGGGGTCCGTCAATTTGCCGGTCAAACGCAGGGTGACGCTCGGCACCGCCACGAAATCGTTGCGGATGGACACCGCGATGGTGTTGGCGGGCAGGCTGAAGCTGCCCTCGCCATAGGCTTGCAGTACAGGAGGCGCTTCGAGCCGGAACTTGTCGATATGAAACACGCCTTCCTTGACGGTGGCTTCGGAATCGACTCGTCGGAAAGACGTGCGTCCGCCGGAACGGGCCACTTGGCTCTGGCCGATCTGAGAACTGCGCGAAGCTGTAGGCTGGACGGGCTCGGCGTCCCAGCCGGTGAACTTGAAAGAGCCGTTGTCGATCACGACGGAAGCCTTGCCTTCCAGATTGGCCAGGATATCGTCGTCCGTCCGCCCGACACTGCGCAGATCCCCTTTGATGTAGGTCTTCCCGCGCACATACTCCCGCTGAGCCATCTCGGCCATGAACGGCCCGGCCTGCATCCCTTCCACATCCAAAAGCAAGTGTAATGCCAGGGAGTCCTCTCCTACTTCGCCGTCCATATTCCCCTGGAAATCGCCGTCATGCAGTTTGCCTTGCATCCGAGCCAAGGAAATGATGCCCGCATTGGCGCGGACGAAGCCCTCCAGGGACGACCAGCGGATTCTGGCCAGGGTAAACTCCCTGAAAAAGACCTTGCCGTTGAGCTTGAGGCTGCGGAGAAATTCGAGTGGCAGTTCCACCGGCTTGGCTTTAGGCGCAACGCCCCGACGGACGTCCTCCAGGCTGGGAGCGGGACTTTTGGTCAGATAGCGATCCAGATCAAAGGAGCCCGCGGCGAGGGAAAAGGCGAACATGGGATGAACATAGCCCGTTCCGACTACATGCCCCTTGATTTCCATGCCGTCCAGTTCTCCCTGAAGATCGCTCAAGGTGAACCCCCTCCCGTCCGCTGAAAATTCCGTGCGAACGGAAGCCTTGCGCAGAGCTTCGCCGTCACGGGTCGAAAGACTCTTTCCGGTCAGAAGGTAGATGATGCGTTTGGGATCGGCTCCATCAATGGAAAGGCTGCCTTCCGCCCGCCGCTCCTTGCCCGTTCCCGCCAACCGGGCCTCGCCCTTGAGCGTGGTTTCCAAGGCTTGAAATACTCCGTCCCTGAGCCGGGCCGTCCCTTTCTCCGAATCGAAGGCAACGGTGCCGTCGAATCCCAACCGCCGCGCTTCATTTGGGAGCAATGTGGCGGTCAGGTAGCCGTTGACGGCCACGCCAGAGCTTTTGGCCTGGAACGGATCGATATTCGCCGTCACAGGGCCCTGCGCGGTGACGTTCAGGCTCTTCAGCGAACCGGGGCTGCGCACCCTGGCGGTGGCCGACACTGTGCCGTTCCAGATGTTCACATCCTTCGAAGCGCGGGAGGCGACCTTCAGCTCCAGATCGCTTTGGCTGTAGTCAAAATCGAGGGGATCGCCCTCTTCCCGCGTGACAACGGCCTTGCCCTGGCCGAGCGAAAGCTTGGCAACCCCGTCGAGATGCTGAAGAAAATTTATGGAACGGGCATCCGGACGGCATGTCATCTTGGGAGCCAACACCTCCAGATGAAGCTTTCCGGCTCCCCCCGCCTTGAAAAAGTCCTGTTGCAGAAAGGCAAACCCGTCTCCACGGGAATCGGCGTCGACCACGCAGCTCAGGGAGAGGGTCGGAATCCCTTTGGTCTCCTGGCCGATGACCACATTCAGCTTCCCCCCGAGCGATGCGAAGCCGTCACGAATGGCCCCCGCATCCACATCAATACCCTTGTCGGTGGCGGCGGCCTTCAGGCGGACGTCGGCAATGGAAATGTCCAGAACCTTGAAGCCGTCGGCGCGCACGGTTCCATTTCCCCGGAAGGCCCCGAAGAACGGCAGGGCGAAATCGTCCCAAATAAACGGAGTGCCGGTCCTGAACAGCGGCAGATAGCGGTCCAGGTCGATGGAATTTCCGCGCAAAGCGAAATCGAAGACCGGCTTTTGCCACCCTTTGAATCCGCACTGGCCGCGCACGGATATGTCGTCCAGGGCCACGACCAGGTTGTCGAAACTCATTCCCTCCTCGGTGACGTGCACGAAGGAGGCCACCGCGCCGCTGTTCAGGCCGTCCACATCCTTGAGCGGCAGCTTCGGAGCGTACCTGGCGATAAGAGTCCGGGGCACGAAGGGACGGACCGTAACATGTCCCTTGAAGTCGAGGCCTTCGCTCAGGTCGCCGCTGGTCATATTGCCCTCGGCCCGCAGGCCGAACAGACTCGCCTTGACGTTGTCGAACTCGACAATGCGCTTAGCCAGATTCAGGTCCACGTCAGCGATAAACTCGCCGGGTTCATCACCCTTGGGGAGAAAATCGCCAAACACCCGAGCCTGGACGCCGACCCGCGAAAAAACCGGCAGCGAACCGTCGCTATTGGCCCGAACCATGCCCTTGAGCTCCAGAGCCGCCTTGATTCCCTGATCGTCCCAGGCAAAATCGCTGTTCAGGGAAAACGGGACATCCACGCCGAATTGGACGGTTCCGGTGTTGATATCGATGCCGCTCAACCGATACTCGGTCTTCTCCAGCTCATCGCGAAACAGTATTGCCGCATCCGTGATCTTCACGCTGTGCACGGAGAAGGTCCACTCGTCCGTCACGGCCTCACCCGAATCACTCGAGTCTTCCCGGCCCGTCAGGGACTGCCAGTTGAATATGCCGTCGCCATTGCGAATGATATTCGCTTCCAGGCCGTCGAGCTCCAGGGATTCCACCTCGATGCGATGAGAAAAAAGCGGAACGATCCGCACGCTGACGCTGATATCGTCGAACCGCGCCGCCGGACCGTCGCCGAAACCGACGGCCTCGCCCACGCTCACATCCTCAAGGGTAACGGCAAGCCGCGGCCAGAACGCGAGATCGATATCGCCGCCAAACCTCACAGGTCTGTCGAGAGCTTCCTCCACGGCAACCTTGAGCCGATCACGGAATTCGCCGGTATCAATGTAGTACGAAACCCACAGCAGGAGACCGGTGCAAACCAGGACAAGCGCCACCAGGCACTCAACCAGGATATGCGGCAGTTTCCTAAGCATGATCGTCCTCTGCCCCGTCTCCGTCGCCAATGCTTACGCACAGGGCGCTCTCGCCGAAATTGAGGCCGGTTTTTCTGGCTATGCGGGGGCACTTGACCTTGAAGGCGCAAAAAACCCCGGCCCAGACACCGTTCAACGCCTCGAAGTTGCCCTGCCCCTTGCTCAGGATGACATCCGATTCGCGCATACGCTGAAGGAATTCCGGAGTGCAGCGGCTCAGGACCGTGCCGGGAGTGTCCACGCCGGACTCAACCACGAGGCACAGATCGGTCATGCCCACGGCTTCGGCGTCGGCCATGGTGGCGTCGTTGAGCACGGGTCTGGAACGAACGGCGTAGGTCACATCGCAACCAAGCCGAGAAAGTTCCCGGACCAACAGTGTGTCCAGGACGATCTCGCCGGTGTTGTCGCCCAGAATGAGTACGGAAGCGCCCGGCTGCGCCTGCTGCCGAAACGCGGCGAGCGCATCGGGAGACACAGAACCGGCCACATTGGCGAGTTCCTTTTCAAGGTCGAACTCAAGCTCGACGCCGCGGTCAATGTAATTGCCGATAATGGACAGTTCCAGGGCCAGGCTCAACGCATCGCCGGTAGCGCGCGCAGCCTCGACCCGCTCTTCCAGGGACGGCAGCAGACCGAGAACGAATTCGTTAGCCGCCCTCTTGTCTTCAACGTAGAGATCACGGCAGCCGGACACTTCGCGCACCAGTTCCGCCAGTAAACGCGCTATGGCCGGCGGCGGCTCATCCATGTCCAACCGGGGCAGGAGCGCCTCCCACCTGGCCACGATTTCTTCACGAAGAGCAGGATTGTCCGGGCACGCGATCTGCGCCTCCCGGACCGCCATTCTCTTGAAACAGGGCATACATTCGAGGGCTGTATCCATGAAATAATCCGTATGAAAAAAAAGAGGGTGGAAGCTGTGGATATTATGGCCGCCCATAACTCCACGACTTCAAAGACTAATCGCACAACGGCCCAGCATTGGCAAGGAGACGGGCGAAATGCGCAATAAAATATCAGGAAGTTTTCAGAAAGGAATCCGGGGTCAATCCGACCACGGCGATGCCCGCCTTATCGGCGAACTCGACGGCGGCTTCCCGGTCGAAGAAGAGACTTTTTCCCGCCTCGACACCGAGGCAGGTGGCCTTCCCTTCAGCCATGAGGCGGAGGGTGTCCAGACCGAGACTCGGCAGGTCCACCTCCTTCTGCTGGCCGGGCTTGAAGACCTTGACCACCACGCAACCCGGTCCACCGTAACGGGACCCGCGGCGCAAGGTTTCATCCGTGCCCTCAAGGGCCTCCACGGCGGCCACGATGCCCTCGCGGACCACCACGCACTGCCCCACGTCCATACGGCCCAGTTCCTTGGCGATACGCCAACCGAACTTGAGATCGCTCCACTCGCGCTCATCGGGCTCGCGACGGGTCATGACCCCTTCGGGAGAGAGCAGGTCCGGCATATACTCATGGGCGGGGACCACCGGCATCCCCTCTTTCTCGAATTCGCGGGCGATAATGCCGAGCAGAGCCGAGTCGCCTTTGTCCTTGCGGCCGAGAACGAGCTTGATGGCGCGCATGTCCAAATGGCGGATGTCCATGACCTTGGGCTTCTCGATGGTGCCGGCCATGATGACCTTGTCCACGTTTTCGGATTTGAGGAACCCGATCAGCTGATTGAGTTTACCGAGCTTAAGTTCCTTGAACACGTCGGCAAGAGGCGCAACGTCCATATTGGTATGGCCGGTGAATCCGGCCACCACGAGCCGGTGGCCCCTGGCTTTGACACCACGGGCCACCAGGACGGGAAACTGCTTGCCTCCGGCAATGAGGCCGATGGTGCTGACAGACTCGGTCATGCCGTTTTGACGAGGGTTAGTGGCCGTTGGCGGAACGCTGCTTGTGATCGGGCACCACGCCGTTCTTGCTCTCGCGGATGAACGCGATGAGACGGTCGACGGGCGGAATTCCCTGAATCTCCTCCTCCACCTGGGCCAGACTCTGCTCCTTGGTCAGGCCGGAACGGAAGATGATCTTGTAGGCCTTTTTCAAAGCCTTGCAGGTGGCGGAGTCGAAACCGTTGCGCTTGAGGCCGATGAGATTGGGACCGAAAAGCATTCCGCGAACGCCGTGGGCCAGCATGAACGGCGGCACGTCGAGCTTGTAGCCGCTGGCTCCGCCGAGAAAGGAATACTCCCCGATGCGGATGAATTGCTGAACAGCGGACATGCCAGAGATAATGACGTTGCGGCCAACCTCCACATGTCCGGCCAATTGAACGGCGTTGGCCAAAATGACGTGATCGCCGATCTTGCAGTCGTGGGCGACATGCGAATACGCCATGAACATGCAACCGGAGCCGATGACCGTCTCCTGCACGCCCTGCACGGTGCCGCGGTGGATGGTCACACATTCGCGAATGATATTGTCATCGCCGATACGGGTGAAGGTCTTCTCCCCCTTGAACGCGGCGTGCTGCGGCTCACCGCCGATAACGGCGTGAGGATGGACGTGGTTGTTCCGGCCAAGCTCGGTGTTGGCCTGGATGACGCAATGCGCCTCCAGGAACGTGCCGTCACCGATCTTGGTGTCGGCTCCCACGACAACGTACGGATCAATCCGGACGTCGGCTCCCAGTTCCGCCGAAGGATCGATGATGGCGGTGGGATGAATCAAATTGGACATTACATGTCCCCCTTGTTGGCGATGGCGGCCGAGAACTCGCCCTGGCAGGCCACCTGGCCCTCCACTTCAGCGACGCCGCGCATCTTCCATATGTTCAACTTTTGTTTCAGGAATTCGACCTTCAGGACAAGCTGATCCCCCGGGACCACAGGCCTACGGAACTTGACCTTGTCCAGGCCGGTGAACAGGAACACCTTGTCGCCCAGGGGCTCGTCAAAGGAACTCATGACGAAGACCGCCCCGGTCTGCGCAAGGGCCTCAAGCTGCAATACGCCCGGCATGACGGGCAGGCCGGGGAAATGTCCCTGGAAGAATTCCTCGTTCATGGTCACGTTCTTCATGGCCTTGAGGCGCACCCCAGGTTCGATTTCCAAAACGCGATCGACCAACAGAAACGGGTACCGATGCGGCAGCATCTCCATGATCTTCCGTATGTCGAGAGGGAATTGGTTACTCATCGCTCACTCCCGATGCCACCTTCAGGGCAGCCAATTCTTTTTCCAATTTCTTAACTCGCTTATAAAAGTCAGGAAGCTTGGGCAAACATACGCCCGCAGCCTTGAGGAACGTTTTGGCGGGCATGGCCGGGCTGCCCGCGAGTCTGCTGCCGGGCTCAACGTCGCCGAGGATGCCGCTCTGCGCCGCAACCATGGCCCCGTCGCCGATCCTGACGTTGTCGGGCACGCCGGTCTGGCCGGCCAGGACAACACCGTTGCCGACAACGGTGGAGCCGCCGATACCGGTCTGCCCGATAATCAGGCAATGTTCGCCAACTTCCACATTATGACCGATTTGGACAAGATTGTCGATTTTGGTTCCACGTCCGATATGCGTGGTGTCCAGGGCGGCTCGGTCTATGGCGGAGTTGGAACCGATTTCCACATCGTCTTCGATGCGAACTGTGCCGATCTGCGGAATCTTCATGTGCCCGAACGGAGTCTGGGCGTAGCCGTAGCCGTCGCCGCCAAGTACCGCACCGGGTTGAAGAATGACATTGTTGCCCAGAGTCAGCCCGCCCATGACGACGCTGTTCGGGTAAAGGATGCAGTGATCGCCGATTACGGTTCCTTCGCCGACATACGCTCCGGCGAATATGACGGTGTCCCCGCCAATCTTCGCCCCGGCGCCCACAAAGGCGAAGGGATAGACCGTGGCGGATTCGGCCACTTCGGCGTCCGGATGGACAAAGGCCAGCTCATGCGTCCCGGTCAGGCATCCCTGGGGACGCGCAAAGACATTCACCACCCGGGCAAGATCCATGTACACGTTGTCGCTGAGGAGCGCGCACGGAACCTTGTCGGCATAAGAGCCGGATGTGAGGACACATCCGGCCTTGGTGGTTTCCAGCTGTTGCAGATACTTGGGATTGACCAGGAACGACAGATCGCCGGGTCCGGCCTTTTCCAGGGTGTTCACCCCGTCGATATCCCTATCCGCGCCGGTGTATTCGAGCCCGAGCTTCTCGGCCAGGGCGGACAGCTTGATGGACATTGCCTACTTTCCGGCCTTTTTGGCTTTGTCGAGTTCCTTGATGAGCGCGCTGGTGATGTCCAGGCCGTCGGCGATGAAAGCCAAACCGGGGGTGTGCTTGTCAAAGGCGATGGAATAGCCGTTGGCGGTGCAGTAATCCAGCACGACCTTCTCAAGCTTCGCCAGGACCGGCTTGCCCAGCTCGTTCTGCTCGGCCTGAATGGCCTTCTGGTAGACGGAAAAATCCTCGTTCCAATCGCGGCCGCGGCGGCGAAGGTCGGTCACTTTGTCCTGCAGGGTCTTACCCTCGAAGGCGTTGCTGTCGATCTGCATTTTGAGCTTTTCCAGATCTTCCCGCTCCTTCTTGAGCTGAACGCCGCGGGCGTTGAACTTCGCATTGAGTTTTTCGCTGACTTCTTTTCCGTACGCGGACTTCAACATGACTTCCTTGGTGTCGAAGACCGCAATCTTGGTCTCGGCAAAAGCCACGGACTGAAGCAGAAAGACGAAGCAAATGGCGAACAAACTGATTTTTTTCATTGTATGACTCCTTAAACTGATTGATAGCAATGCTGGTTAAAACTGTTGCCCCATGATCAACTCGATAGTGTGCTGCTTCGAGTCGGCCAGGTCGTCAAGGGCATAGGCATAGATGATGCCCACGGGACCGATGGGAGAATACCAGTTGATACCGGCGCCAACGCTCTTGTAGAGGCCGAAGGAAGGCTCCCCGACACCACCGCGTTCAACGGACTCGAACCAATTCTCATTTTCCTTCCAGGAGTTACCCGCATCGAAGAAGCCCAAGGCCACGATGCCGAGTTCCTTGCTGATGGGACGCTTGAACTCCAGATTGGTGTAGAACGCCTTGTCGCCGCCCACCAACGAATTGGAAGACGGTCCTTCCGTCGGCGAAATGCCGTAGTTGGAATAACCGCGAACGGTGTATACGCCGCCGATATCAAACCGCTGAGCGGTAGGAATTTCATCCCCGCCGAAGTTCTTGTGCAGGTAGCCCGCCCAGAATTTTGAATGGAAGACGACCTGCTCGAACACGGGCTGCCACCACTCGTACTCACCGGTATACTTAACGAAGTTATCCGTGCCGCCCAAGGGGCCGCCGCCGAAGGATATGCTCAATGTGGTCTTGGTGCCGGTGGTGGTGTTTTGATAATTATCGCGGGTGTCGCGCGTGACGGAAGCGCTCAAGATAGAGGCAAGATGCGAACCTTCATCGTCCTTGACGTCCTGGGAAGCGTCGTCGGTGACGTCCTTGATCTCATAGGATTCGAGGCCGTAGCTCCAACGAAGCCGGGTGTACTCGCCGATGGGATAGAAGAAGTTCAAATCGCCGCCGGTACCGTCGATGGTGTACTGGTTGTACTCCGTTGAACGGTTATAGGCCTGGACACCGTAACCGAGGTCCGTATCGTTGATGCGCGGATTGGTGAAATGCAGGACGTACTTGGTCGTGGTGCCGCCGATCTGACCGCTGAAGCCCACATCGTAACCTCGGCCGAACAAGTTCTTCTCGGAGATTTCGCCGCCAAAGAAGACGCCGTCATAGGTCGAATATCCTATACCGCCGCTGATCTTTCCGGTGGCCTTGTCCTTGACCTTGACCACCAGGTCCATCTCCTCGGGGTTGCCGGTGGGCACAGGAGCTATGTCGACTTTTTCAAAGAAATCCAGGTTGGTCAGACGCTGACTCGAACGTTTCAACTTGTCGCCGCTGAACTGGTCGCCGTCGGCGAGACGCATCTCGCGAAGAATGACGTTGTCCCGGGTGACCGTGTTGCCCTCGATGAGCACACGCCGGATATGCACGCGCTGGTGTTTGCTGACGTTGTAGACGACGTTGACGACTTTGGTCTCGGGATTGTCATCGAGCTTCACGCCGACATCGGCGTACGCATAGCCGTAATTATTGTAATAATTGGTAAGGGCGGAAACATCATGCTTGAGGATGAGACGGTCGAAATACTCGTCGTTCTCCTTGAGCTGATCGATCTTGGTCACTTGGAGGAGCTTGGACGGATCGTCAATGAGATCGCCAGTAAAGGAGGTCTCGCCCATCTTGTAGCGATCGCCCTCCCACACCTTGTAAATAACGTCGATGCCGTCATCCTTGATATCGACCTCGGGCTGCCCCACCTTGGCGGTCAAAAAACCCTTGGATTGATAAAAAGCCATAATCGCGGCGGCGTCACGTTCAAGAAGCTCCTCTTTCAGCACACCCGAATCATTGATCCAGGAAAGCCAACCGCGTTCCTTGAGGGCGAGAACATCCTTGATTTCATCAGGATCGATCTGCTTGGCGCCGTCGATGACGACATTTTCGATATAAAGCTGCGGCCCTTCGTCTATGACAAAAGTCAGTCGGGCGACTCCGGTGCCAGCATCCTCGATCTCCTGAGTGACGTTGGCCTTGTAGTAGCCTTCCTTGCGGTACATCTCGCGGATGACGCGGATGTCGTCGGACAGGACCTTGGGGTTGACGACGCTACCCTTCTTGGTGGAAACGGCCTCGATGATGTCATCGGTGTCGATTTCCTTGGCCCCGCGCACGCCGATGGCCTGGATGCGCGGTTTTTCCTTAACCACGAAGATGACGTTCTTGCCGTCCTCCGCGTCCTCAACTTTTACTCGAACATCATCAAAATATCCGAGATCGTAGACATTTTTCAGGGCGGTATTGATCGCCTTGCCGGTAATCATGTCGCCCTTCTGCATGGTCATGCGCATAAGGACAACGTCCTTGTCCAGGACCTTGGTGCCTTCCACATCGACCTTGGAAACGATGTCGAGGCGCAGCAGATCCATACGCATACGGTCGACCAGGGCGTCAACCGCGGGCAGAAGATTGATAAGCCCTTTCTTCGTTACGGAAATTTTCTTGCCGGTGTCATCGGCGTAGGCGTCGATCAGTCGGGCATCAATGGCCAGGTCTTCCCCGATCTGATTCAGAACGCCGTAAACGGAAAATTGCGCTTTGGCCAGCAGCGCCAGCTCGCGTGCCTTTTGGGGATCAAGCCGGGCGTACCCCTTCTCGGCGACCAGCCGGGCGACCTCCTTGGGGTCGACAACCTTGAACCCGGCTTCGGTCAACCGGTCCTTCAGCAGTTCGGGAAGACTCTCCTTGAGATAGCTCAAATCCTCCCCCGCGTTGACATCGAAGGGCAGGACGGCGACGGAAACGTCCTGGTTGAGCTTTTCGGCGGCGTGGGCGGCTCCGGAGACAAAGAGGACGAGTGTGGCGACTACCCCCATCGCCAGTCCGCGAACGAAATTACTGAGCATAGAGTTCCCCTGAACGCAGTTCGACGCGCCGATGCATCATCGCTGCGAGTTCCGGATTATGTGTAACGACGACGAAGGTCATACCCAATTCATTATTAAGCGAGGTCAGCAACCGGCCTATCCTGGAACCGTTCTCCTCGTCGAGATTACCCGTCGGCTCGTCGGCGAGGAGGACCTTGGGACGGAGGAGGATGGCTCTTGCTATGGCCGCCCTCTGCCGTTCTCCGCCAGAAAGGGTCGTTACCTTGTGTTCGAGCCTGTGGGCAAGCCCAACCATGTCGAGCGCCTCCTTTGCCATGCGCAACCCTTCGCCGCGCCCCTTCCCGGCAATGAAGGCGGGCATCGCCACATTCTCCAGCGTGGAGAATTCAGGCAGCAGATGATGAAACTGAAACACGAATCCGATTTCCTTGTTCCGCAGTTCCGCCCGTTCCCTGTCCGCCAGCGTGCCGAGGTCGACGCCATTCAAAAAGATCTTTCCGCCGGAAACGGAATCCAATGTGCCGAGCATGTGCAAGAGCGTGGTCTTTCCCGACCCGGACGCCCCTAAAATGGCCAGGGATTCCCCCCTGCGTATTTCAAGGTCGACCCCACGCAGAACACGGACCACTTCGGACGGCCCGTCGAACTCTTTGCTGACATCAATCAGTTGGTATATCGACTCCCTACTCATAACGCAAGGCCTCCGACGGGCTCAGGCCGGCCGCCCGGCGAGCGGGATAAATCGTGGCCACAAAACAGAGCAGGAAGGCGGCTGCGCCGATGGTGAACAGATCCAGCGCCTCCAGCCGGACGGGCAGATAGTCCACGGGGTACACGTTGCTCGGCAGTTTGATGAACTGGTACTCTTTGAGAAGCAGACTGAGGGGCACGCCGATGAGGAAGCCGATGAACGTCCCGGCAAAGCCGATAAACGTCCCCTGAAGCATGAAAATGTTGCGGATGCTCCGTTTGTCGGCCCCGAGAGACATGAGCACGGCAATATCCTTGGTCTTCTGAATGACCAACATGACCAGCGTGGTGACGATGCTGAACGACCCGACCAGGACAATCATGGCGAGAATGATGAACATGGCCGTCTTTTCAAGCTCCAACGCTGCGAAAAGATTGGCGTTCATTTCCTGCCAGTTGCGCACATAGACAGTGAAGGACGAGACCCGCTCGCGGAGGTCGCTGGAAATCTTCTTCACGTTGTAGACGTCGTCCACGCTGATTTCCAGGCCCGAGACCACGTCCCCCTTGAAGCCGAGCAACTGGCGGGCGGCGGGAATGCTGACATATCCCATGGAGGAATCGTATTCGAACATGCCGGTGCGGAAGACGCCCGCCACGACGAAACGGCTAACCTTGGGCGTGAATCCGGCCGAACTGCTCCTGCCCGACGGCGAAAGCAGATTGACCAGCGACCCTTCGGTCAGCCCGAGGCGCTTCGCCAGTTCGGAACCGATGATGATCCCCGGAAAATCCCCGTTGTCCTCAAGGCGGTTCACGTCCCCGCTGACCATATCCTTGGACAGGGACAGGACGGAATCGGAAGTGGACGGGTCGATGCCCCGCAGGACCACGCCCTTGACCCCGGTGCGGGTGGAAAGCATGACCTCAGAATAGACGAAGGGCGTCACCCCAGTGACGCCCGGAACCTTTTTCGCTTCGTCCGCCAGTTCCCGGTACTCGCCGATGCCGCCGCGCAGCGACGTAATCAGAATGTGCGCGTTGACTCCGAGAATCTTGTCGCGCAAATCCGTCGAGAAACCGTTCATCACCCCGATAACCACGATGAGCGCGCCAACGCCTATGGCCACTCCGCAAACCGCGAACAACGATATGACGGAGATGAACGACTGCTTGCGCAGCGCGAACAGGTATCTCAGTGCGACGAATGCCTCAAAACGCATACAGCTCTACCCCGCCTCCGGCCTGAGGAGCGGGAAGAGAATGACCTCGCGGATGGAGGCGCTGTCCGTAAGCAACATGACCAGCCGGTCGATGCCGATGCCCTGACCGGCCGCCGGAGGCATACCGTATTCAAGAGCGCGGACGTAATCTTCATCCATGAAATGGGCCTCTTCGTCTCCGGCCTCCTTTTCCTGGACCTGAATCTCGAATCGACCGCGTTGATCGACGGGATCGTTGAGTTCGGAAAAGGCGTTGGCCAGCTCGCGGCCGGTCATGAACAGCTCGAAACGATCCGTGATGTCGGGATTTTCCTCGTTCCTGCGGGACAGCGGGGAAATATCCGTCGGATAATGATAGATGAAGTGGGGCTGCACAAGCTTGGGCTCGACCAGCAGGTCGAACAGCTTGGCCTGCAGCTTGCCCAGCTTCTCGCCGGTGATGACCTTTTCGCCCTTCTCCTTAACCAACGCGGCACACTTCTCGTAGTCCATGTAGACCTCGGGGGACACCCCGCCGATCTTCTCCAGGGACTCGTGGAAGGGCAACCGGGTCCAGGCGCCCACGGACAGGTCGATCATCTCGCCCTGATACGGGACCACGGTGGAGCCGGTGACCTTCTCGGCGATGCGGGAGAAAATCTCTTCGGTCAAATCCATGAGATCTTCGAAGGTCGCGTACGCCCAGTAGAATTCGAGCATGGTAAACTCGGGATTATGCTGGGTGGAAATACCTTCGTTGCGGAAGTTGCGGTTGATCTCGTAGACGCGCTCGAACCCGCCCACCAAAAGCCGCTTGAGGTAAAGCTCCGGCGCGATTCGCATGTAGAGCTTCATGTCCAGGGCGTTGTGGTAGGTCTCGAAAGGCTTGGCGGTGGCTCCGCCGGGGATGGCCTGCATCATGGGAGTTTCCACTTCCATGAAGCCCTTCTCGTCCAGGATGTTCCTCAGTTCGCGGATGATGGCCGTCCGGGCCTGGAAGATTTCCTTGGTCCGGGGCGTGACGATGAGGTCCACGTAGCGCTGGCGGTACCGCGTCTCGACATCCTTCAACCCGTGGTATTTCTCGGGCAGGGGACGCATGGACTTGGTCACCAACTGAAAATGTTTGGTCTTGATGGTCAGCTCGCCCGTCTTGGTCCTGAACAGGGAGCCGGTCACGCCGACGATGTCGCCTATGTCAGTTTTCTTGAAAAGCTGGTATTCATCGGAACCGAGCTCGTCTCGGGCCGCATAGACCTGAATGCTGCCGCTGCGGTCCTGCATGTGAAAGAACGTGACCTTACCGAAGGAACGATAGGAGACCACGCGTCCGGCAATGGTGAACTGTTCATCCGAACCGTTCAACGCTTCACCGTCCGTCTCCCCGTGCCGATCCCAGATGGATTTGATTTCCGTATCTCTCCGGAAATTGTTGGGGTACAGGTCGATGCCGCTGTCCAGCAGCAGACACGCCTTCTCGACACGCGTCTTGATAACGGAGTTGAGTTCGTCCTTGGCCTGGAGAGCCTCAAGCATGTGCGTGAACCGAGCCGCATTGGGCGACTTGGTTGCCAGCTTAATTTTCTTTGTATTCTTAGTATCTTGTCCCAAAATATTTTTCCTTATCTCCCGCCGAGTCTAGAAAAATACGAGAGACGTTGATTCCGTAAGCCATATAATGAATGGCGTCAAGAAAATGGACTCCTTAGCCTCCGGCAAAACCTTATTTGCATTTTCTTGAAAAAGTCCACTTTTTTACTTGACCCCCCGGAACGATTTGTTTAAACCGTCTCTCGCTTCGACGGAAAAACGTTCCCCAGTAGCTCAATCGGCAGAGCGGGTGACTGTTAATCACTAGGTTCGCGGTTCAAGTCCGTGCTGGGGAGCCAAAGAGAACAAGGCCCTTACGAGAAATCGTAAGGGCTTTTTCTTTGTGTCGCCAGCAGGAAACGCCCGCGACGCCTTGAACCGCCACCCCACCCCCTGTCTCGTCGCCTCTGCACTTATTCGGTTCTCCCCCCTCCCCCCGCGCCATGGAGGCGCACCGGGCGTCTTTCGCCCAGGCGTGTTTTCCATTGGCAATCGCGAACGGCACATCCGCCACATATGCGGCATCCCCACAGGTTCCATGCCCGTCTTTAATGAGACCGCAGATTCCCTTCATCGAAAACGCTCTCCAACAATACATTGAAACGGCCGACAAGGATGCATCCATATCAACCGCGCAGACAACGACGTACCGTTTCCAATACATGGTACGACGCCCCCTCTTCACTCTAGAAAGAAGACAACGCCGGAACTATCTGCAACGTGTCCCCATAAACGAATTCTTGTTTTTGAATGACACTCCGTGTAAAGCTCATATGTGATCTTCAAGCAACGTCCGCCATGGCTGGGAGCAACAGACATGGCGACATGCTTTGTACTGGAATTACAGCATTTTCTTCATATGTCCCTTGTTCTCGCCGACTTCATGGCTGACGGTCCCTGCTGTTGCAGGCGCAAAGAAAGGACATGGCATGGTAGAAAGTTACCTCGCAAACAAGCTGCCGATCCAGCATCCGGGTCTCACCAATTTACTCCTGTTGCTTGGACTTGTGGCCCTGGGAGCCGCCACCTCCCGCCGGTCCGAACCATCCGAGCCTCTGAGTATGCCGCAAACGCAGCAGGTTCGCGGCTGCATCATCCTGCTTATCGTCATTGGTCATCTATGGACCCACGTGTCCTTCGCCCGGCCATGGCCGAATTTGGCCGGAGACAGCGTCGCGGCATTCTTGTTCATGTCGGGATACGGGGTGATGCTGTCCTACATGAACAAACGGCCCTCGCCCGCCACCTTCCTCAAAAAACGTTTTCTCCGCATACTGGCGCCGTATTGGCTGGCGACGCTGCTTTTTTTCACCCTGGACAAGATGTTTCTCGGAAACACGCTCGGAATGCGGGACGCCGTGCTGACTCTGGCCGGAATCAATCTGAACGAAGCAACCCGACTTTTCGATTTCACGCGTTGGTACGTGACCTTCCAACTGTTCTGGTACATGGCTTTCATCGCCGTATTCACCGTCCTCCCCATCAAGCGGGGAGCCCTGGTTCTCACTGCGGCGGCTCCGCTTCTCTTCCTGGCGGATTATTACTTCATTCACGTCGACTGGGCGAAATATCTGGCATTTCCAGCCGGTTGCCTGGCCGGTCTATACCGCAAGCCCATCGTCGACTTCATCCGACGACGCCCAACCACAACAATGGGGGCGGCCATGTCGTCCTTGACGGTATTTCTAATGATCAAGTACTCGCTTTACAGCGGCCAGATAGAATGGCTGCCCTCGGTCGCTAAAATCGGGATGCGGGAAATCAACGGACTGCTGTGGACAATTTTCCTGCTGTCGACCTTCGCTCTATTGGGACAGGTTGGAATCAACAGCAAGGCATATTGGTGCGCGGGCGCGATTTCCTATGAACTGTACCTGCTGCACGGCCCCTTCCTGATAAAATACAATCCCGTGTTTTTCCTGACGACCGAATACGGTGTCCCCCTGTCCGTCAGCTTCGCCCTGCTCCTGGTCCTGCTTGCGGGGCTCGCCACGATTCTGAAAAAAACAGGAGTTCGACTTGGCCGTTAAGCAAAAACTCATCCTCCTGCTCATCGCCATCCTGCTTCCGGCGAACATGTGGGTAGGAGGCAAGCTCCTGAAACGGCTCTATCCGCCCGTCCCGGCCGAACCGAAAAGCCCGGCGTACGAAGCGCGGGCGAACATGCTCGCGGAACTTGCCAAACAGCTTGATGCGGAAGTGGTCTTTGCCGGTGACAGCCTGACCTTCTTTTGCCCCCTGAACGATTTTTTCCCGGGCAAAAACGTGCAAAATTGCGGAATACTCTCGGACACGTCCACCGGTTTGGTCAAACGATGGGACGCCACGGTGACATCGTTCAATCCGCGACACGTCTTCATACTGATCGGAATCAACGACATCCTGTCGGAGTCGGATACGGACATCGCGTCCGAGCTTGAACCCATTCTCCAAAAGACGCCCCCCGGATCGATTTACCTGCAAAGCATCCTGCCCGTCGCGGGCAAACCGGCGAAACTCATCCCCCGCATCCGTTCCGTCAACAAGGAACTCGCCAGGACGGCGAAGGAAAACGGGCAATTCTTCCTTGATATCCACTCCGCGCTGGCCGGGCCGGACGGCAAGCTCAAGGCGGAGTATACCTATGACGGCATTCATTTGACCTATTCGGGATACCAGGCCTGGAAATCCGCCATCTTGAAGGAACTGAACACCCTGCGCCGTCCGCAATCAACCGTCCCCGAGTCCGGCGGTGCCGCCGAAAGCCCTCTCTGACGGGGCCGTAAACACCCGTCCGCTCCCGTACAGCCGACTACGGGAAACAGGAATGACCATGGCCCTTGCGCGCAATCGTGAGGGCTTTTTCTCGCCGTACACGACTTCCTCATTCCCCCCGGCTCAGTCCAACCCTTTATATTGTTTATCCCGCCGACGAATTATAATCACGTTGCCGATATTTATCTGATAACTACGCATAACACATCGAACAATCACGCCTAGAGCGGTGAGTTTTCACGTGTTGACGCAGGAGGGAAGGATGAGTCTGAGATTGAAGCTCTATTCGGCCATCGGACTTCTACTGGCCGTGGGCCTGGGAATGTTCGTGGCGACCGCCGTCATCACCTCGGCTCAGGAGAGCGATGGCTTGGTCATCAACCTGGTGGGCCGCCAGCGTATGCTCAGCCAAAAAATGGCCAAGGAGGCCCTGCTCTATCTCGAAGATCGGCGGACGGGCAACGACGGCATCGAACTGCGGAAGCAGGTGGAGACGACCTCCCGGCTGTTCAGGGATACCCTGACCGCACTGACCTACTCCGGGCCCGCCCCGGTGACCGCCAACCCCGACGGGCCGAAACGGGACCTGCCCGCCCCTTCCGAATCCGTAAAAACGCAATTGCTCAAGGTGAGACAACTCTGGGGACCATATGACGCAGCCCTCGGCGACATCCTTGAAAAGCAGACCCTGGACAACGATTTCAACAAGAAATGCCTGGCCGTCCTGGTCAACATGAACGAAGCCGTAACCATGATGCAGGCGGAATCCGAAAGCCGGGTCGACGTTCTGCTGGCCACCCAGGTCGCGGGTATAGCCATCATGATCCTGACCACTCTGGTCAGCTTCCTGACCATCCAGCGCAAGCTGGTCAGGCCCCTGCACACATTCAGTTCAACCATGGACACCATCTGCCGGGGAGACCTGACCCAAGTATACGACAACCGGCAGAAGGATGAAATCGGCATGGTCGCGCGCACGCTCGGCACCATGGAGGAAAAACTCAAAACCGTGGTAAGCCGCGCCAAGGCGTCGACCGTGAATATGGCGGACCGCAGCGCGGACCTCAACGAAATGGCCGCCGATCTGGCGCGGAGCGCCACCAGCCAAGCCGCTTCCGTGGGAGAGATAGCCTCCCTCATGGAAGGAATGCGTTCGACCATTTCGACCACGGCGGGCAATTCGAGGGAAACCCACCAACTGGCCGTAAAGGCGGCCGAGGACGCCCGCAAGAGCGGTGAGTCCGTGGGCACGGCCCTGGAAGCCATCACCACCATCGCGGGCAAGATCACGGTCATCGAGGAAATCGCGAGGCAGACCAACCTCCTGGCCCTGAACGCGGCCATCGAGGCGGCGCGCGCAGGCGAACACGGCAAGGGATTCGCCGTGGTGGCCTCCGAAGTCCGCAAGCTCGCCGAACGGAGCGGGCAGGCGGCCAAGGAGATCAGCGAATTGTCATCGAACACCCTGGGCATATCCAACGAAGCCGGGGAGCTGTTGCAGCTCCTGGTTCCCGACATAGAAAAAACTGCGAACATGATTGAGGAAATCAACGCTTCCAGCGCCGAACAGCAGCGCGACGCCGAGATGGTCGGCCGATCCGTGCGGGACCTGGACCGGGGCATCGGCGAAACCGCCCACATGGCCCGCGATCTTTCCGCGACCACCGAGGAACTGTCCGGCGAGGCGAACCTTCTCCGCAGCGAACTGCACTTCTTCAAGACCGGGGAGGAGACGCGGGTTACACCGCCCCGAAAGGCGAAACCCCAGCCGGAATATCTGCCCCCGCCGAAACCGGCCCGAAGCCTTGCCGCGACAACCGGTTCCAAACCGGCAAAACGGTTTCGCAGCGATTTCCTGACGTCCGGGGACGACAAGCCGCTCATAGTCTGGGACGACAGCATCGCGACAGGCATCGACCTCATCGACGACCAGCACAAGGAGTTGGTCAAGCTCATCAACAGGCTGAACAGCGCCATGCTCCAGGGCAAGGGCAAAGCCATGATCGGCGAGACGCTGGAGGAACTGCGGCGCTACACCTCATTCCATTTCAATCAGGAAGAGACCCTGTTCGAAAAATACGGCTACTCCGAAACGGAGGAACACAAATCCGTCCACGGGAAACTGCTCGGACAGGTCTCGGAATTCATCGACAAGTTCGATTCGGGACAGACGGGCATGAGCCGCGACCTGTTTTATTTCCTTAAAGACTGGCTGGTAAACCACATACAGGGCGTGGACAAGCGGTATGTCCCCCACCTCAAGGAAGCTCTGAAAAACGACTATTAACCCATCCTCCTCCCTGGGCTCCGGATCGCCCGAGGTGATCCGGGGCCCCCAACCGCGCCGCCGAAACATGTTTACAACGCGCCTCCGGCAAACTATGAGTGCAATATCCATTAGTTGCAAGGAGCCAGATACCGTTGCCGATTTTTCCTCTCCTAGCCGGTCTTTTCGGCGGCCTCGGCCTCTTTCTGCTGGGTATGCGCCTCATGACGACGGGTATGCGCAACGCCGCGGGCAACGCATTGCGCAGCCTGCTCGGCAAGTGGACCAGGACGCCCCTGCACGGGCTTTTCACAGGGTGCGCCATCACCGCCCTGGTCCAATCCTCCAGTGCCGTCACCGTGGCCGTTATAGGCTTCGTCAACGCAGGCCTTTTGTCCCTGCCCCAGTCCGTGGGCGTAATATTCGGTTCCAACATCGGCACCACGGCCACCAGTTGGATAGTCGCAGCCGTGGGTGTCAGCGTGAACGTCAAGGCCCTGGCACTGCCCATGGTCGGCCTGGGCGCATTGCTGCGTCTGACGGGCAGCCGCACGCGGCGCAAATATTTCGGCGACGCCCTGACCGGATTCGGCATATTCTTCCTGGGGATTGAGACCCTTCAGGGCACTTTCCAACACCTCGAACAGGTGGTCGACCTCTCGGCCTACAACATCGGCGGCATCGCGGGCGTCGCCCTCTTCGCGGCCGTCGGCGCGATACTGACCCTGCTCATGCAAAGCTCCAGCGCGGCCATGGCCCTGGTCCTCACTGCCGCCATGTCCGGGGTCATCACGCTGGAAAGCGCGGCCGCGGCGACCATCGGCACCAATATCGGGACCACTTCCACCGCCCTGCTTTCCGTGATCGGAGCCACCTACAACGCCAAGAAGGTGGCGGCGGCGCATATTCTCTTCAACCTCGGCACGGGATTCGTCGCCCTGCTGGGCATACCGGTACTGCTCAAGGGCGCGGCCATGCTTGCCGTCCTTGGGCCGGATTTCGACATAGCCACAACCCTGGCCCTGTTCCACACGGCCTTCAATCTGCTCGGCGTGGCCATGTTCCTGCCGATCACCAACCGGCTCACGGCGTTCCTGGACCGCCACATCGGCCGGGAAGAAGCCGAGATGGGCAAACCGAAATACCTGGACGACACCGCGCTGCAGGCCCCGGGCCTGGCCATGGACGCCCTGTTCATGGAGTTGGGCAGACTCGGCGACATGACCCGAGACATTTGCCGTAAGGGGCTGGCCTCCAAATTCCGTCCCGGCGATTTTCTCAAGGACCGGGCCGCCGTGGAAACATTGATCGCCGCCATCCGCGCATACTGCATCAAGCTCCAGCCGTTGGAGTTGTCCGACAACGCGGCCCTGCGGATGCCCTCGGCCTTGCGGGTCATTCAATATTACGCCAAGGCGTTGAACATCGTCGCCGAAATATATCAACAGTACGCGGAGTTGGATCACCAGTTGCCCGGAGCCTACGCCGAGACCGCAAGGGCCTTTCGCCGGGAGGTGCGCCGCATACTCGACGCGGCCCGCACGCCGTGCGCCCCGGAGTTCGCGGAACTTGCGAAAATGATGTACGGCATCGAAGAGCTCTATCACGAGCTGAAAGAGGCATTGCTCAAAGCGGGCGCTCAGGGTAGCCTTGAGCTCGACAGGATGGTTGCCCTGCTGGAATTCTATTCCCATGTGCGCGTCATGTGCGAACAGGCCGTAAAGGGAACCACCTACTGGTCGAGGCTGCGGGACATCGAGCTGACCTGCGCCAACGCCGACGCGGACAACGAGTACGCCTGGAAACACGAAGGATAACCCATATATTCCCTGCCGGGAGGCATGGTCATGAAACAGAACCGGACCGCCCTCATACTGATCGTCTGCGCCGCGCTGCTCGCCGCCGGCGCCCTTCTCATGCTGAACCGGACAAAGGAGGACCCGTCCTCCGTCCGTGTCGAAGTGACCCAACCCGCCGAGCCGCCCGCAAAGGCGCCCGACTGGGTGGACAAGGGACAGGAGGCCAAGCCGGACTACTCCGCCGCGACGGCCGAGCCTGAAACCACGGCCCCGGCCACGGCTCCGAAAGCCGCCCAGGCTCCCGAGGAACCGCAGACCATCGAGGTCACGGAAGACAAGATGGTCACCTTTTCCTTCGTCGAGTCCCTGACGGACTTCCTGCTGCAACGATTTCAGCCCAGAAATGCCAACGGCAAGCCCGATTCCCTGGCTTCCGCCGTTGCCCTGAACAAATACTACGGACGCGAGCTGGACGGCTTCGCCGTTTCCGGCAACGACATCGGGGCTTCGCGCAAGGCGGTTTACGACTATGTCTTCGCCCCCGGAATGCTCAAGACCTTGTATGAAATCTACGCCCCGGCTTTCATGGTCCATCTGGTGGACACCGCAGCCACCGCAGAACGCAACTACGTGGTCGGCGAAGCGACCGAGACGCGCACGCTGACCACCGACGAGATCAAGGTCATGCTCAGGCTCAATGCGCAACGCATTGAGCGCACCGCCGACGTGTTCCACGCCTTTGCCGACGATCCGTCCATCGTCGAGACGGCCGGGAAGTACCGCCGCGCAGCCAAGGCCGTGGAACGGGCCAACGGCCAGTTGCAGGCCGCCATGGCCGAGGGCAAGGACTCCGGCGAGGCCAGCGACCGCCTCAAGCAGGCTATCCTCTTCCGGGAGCGGACCAGGGCCGAAGTTGTCGAACAGCTCAAGAAAGTCTGCCAGCCCTGCCCCGAATCAGAGCTTTTCTACCTTTCGCAGTGGGCCTACCGGCGCACCCTGGGCCAGTCCGAGGAGAAGCTGAAGGCCTTCGGCGCGGCGGCCGACATCATGGACGATCTGGCCTCGCGCTTCCGGGCCAAGGCGGAAGAACTCAAATAAGTGCTCATATGTTGCATTGAATCCCCTTAGTGCTTATCCTGTCGGCAGCAAGAAGAGAATCCACCAAGGAGCCGATCTATGTACTTCAAACAAATCACCACACCCGGACTCGGTTGTTTTTCCTATGTCATAGGCTGCCCGGCCGCTGGCGAAATGGTCGTCGTGGACCCCAAACGCGATGTGCAGGATTATCTGGATATCTCCCGCGAGGAGGGCATGAAGATCGTCCACGCCATCGACACCCATGTTCATGCCGACCACGTATCGGGCGCGCAGGAACTCAAGTCCCAGACCGGCTGCGACATCATGGTCTACGAGACCTCGCCGGTTACCTATAACTTCACCCCCTTGGCCGAAGGCGATCAACTGACCGTCGGCAACGCCAAGCTCGAAGTCCTGCATACCCCCGGCCACACCCCGGACGCCCTGTCACTACTGGTCACCGACACCACGCGCGGAACCGAGCCCTGGATGCTGCTCACCGGCGACGTGCTCTTTGTCAACGACATCGGCCGCCCCGACCTGGTGGGCGGAGCCAAGCTCGACGAGCAGGTCCAAAACCTGTGGAACACCCTGTATGTCAAGTTCGCGAAGTTCCCCGACAGCCTGGAAGTCTTCCCGGCGCACGGCGCGGGCTCCCTGTGCGGACGCGGCATGTCCTCCAAGCCGAGCTCCACGCTGGGCTTCGAACGGCGGCACAACCCCATGCTTGGCTTCGACAAATTCGAGGAATTCCACCTGGCCATGAGCCAGAACTTCCCGGCCCGGCCCAAGTCCTTCACCCACATCATCTCCACCAACGCGAACGGCGCGCCCCTCCTGGAACGGTGCCCGCTCGACCTGGCCATGAACCCGTACAAATTCGAGGAGAAGATGCTGGACGGCGCAGTGGTCATCGATGTGCGCGACGCCGCGGCGTTCGCCGGATATCATATCCCCGGCTCCCTCAACATCGGCTTCGAGCCGAGCCTGGCCAACTGGGTCGGCATGACCGTGGAGCCCGACGCCGACATCCTCCTGGTGGTGGACACCCGCGAGGACTACGACAGAATGCGCACGGAGCTGCACCGCATCGGCTACGACCGCATCTTCGGCTACCTGTCCGGCGGCATCCAGGCCTGGGTCTACTCCGGACGCCCGGTGGACTCCCTGGCCATCGACTCCGCCCAGGTCCTCCAGAACATTCAGGAGGAAGGCAAGCCGATCAGCCTCATAGACGTGCGGACCCCCGCCGAATGGCAAGGCGGCCACATCCCGGGCGCCAAGCACCTCCCTCTGGTCGACATCCTCGAAGGCAAGGTCGATCTCGACGAGAACGCGCATCATCTGCTTTACTGCGCGGCGGGCTATCGCGCCAACATCGCGGCGTCCTACCTGCAAAAGCATGGCTATTGGGACGTGCGCAGCCTTGCGGGCGGATACCTCGCATGGAGCCGCGCGGGCTTCCAGACCGAAAAATAATTCCCGCATCGAAAAACCGCTAGCGACACACGAACGGCCCCGATTTTCCGGGGCCGTTTCCTTTTTTCACGCCGCCCGCCTTCACCGCTCGCGATCTATCCGCCTGCAAACACAACTGATCGCGAATGCACGACCAATAGTGTAAAATGTATCACAAAACTGTACTTCAACCGTTCACCCGGCAATATATTCGGTAAACGGTTTCGATCTGTCGGGGAACGGAGGGTAAATGACTTGACCAGAAGCCCGGAAATCGCGACACAAATAAGATGGATTGCATTTAATTCGCATGATCCGGTCCGCACGGACCGTACGGGATTCGACCGTCGAACCCCATATGACCCAGGCAGACACAGGTCCAATCAAACCACTTGGAGAAGCACATGCCCAAGAAAATCATGAAAACAATGGACGGCAATACCGCTGCCGCGCATGTGGCCTACGCCATGAGCGAGACGGCCGCCATCTACCCTATCACCCCGTCCACGCCCATGGGTGAAATCGCCGATGAATGGGCGGCTCAGGGGCGGAAAAACATTTTCGGCCAAACCGTACAGATTCGCCAGATGCAGTCCGAAGCGGGCGCGGCGGGCGCGGTTCACGGCTCCCTGGCGGGCGGCGCGCTGACCACCACCTTCACGGCCTCCCAGGGGCTGCTCCTGATGATCCCGAACATGTACAAGATCGCGGGCGAACTGCTGCCCGGCGTCTTCCACGTATCCGCCCGCGCCGTCGCGGCCCACGCCCTGTCCATCTTCGGCGACCACCAAGACGTCATGGCCTGCCGCCAGACCGGCTTCGCCATGCTCTTTTCGAACTCGGTGCAGGAAGTCATGGATCTTTCCCTGGTGGCGCACATCGCCTCGGTTGAGGCCAGCGTCCCGTTCATGTCCATATTCGACGGCTTCCGCACCTCCCACGAAATCCAGAAGATCGCGGTCATCGACTACGAGGACATGAAGCCCCTGCTGAACATGGACAAGGTTGCCGAATTCCGCAAACGGGCCATGAACCCGGAGCATCCGAACATCCGGGGCACCGCCCAGAATCCGGACATCTATTTCCAGGGCCGCGAAGCGACCAACACCTACTATGAGGCCATCCCCGAGATCGTCGCCGACGCCATGAAAAAGGTCGGCAAGGTCACCGGCCGCCGCTACAAACTGTTCGACTACGTGGGCCATCCCAACGCCGAACGCGTCATCATCGCCGCCGGTTCCGCCTGCGAGACCATCGAGGAAACCGTCAACTACCTGACCGCCAAGGGCAAGAAGGTCGGCCTGGTCAAGGTCCGCCTGTACAGGCCGTTCTCGGTCAAGCACATGTTCTCCGCCATCCCCAAGACCGTGAAGAAGATCGCGGTGCTGGACCGCACCAAGGAACCCGGCTCCCTGGGCGATCCCCTGTACCTCGACGTCTGCGCGGCCTACGCGGGCAAGGCCAACGCCCCCGTCATCGTCGGCGGACGCTATGGCCTCGGCTCCAAGGACTTCACTCCGGCCCAGGTCGAGTCGGTCTTCAACTCCCTGACCAAACCCAAGAACGGCTTCACCGTCGGCATCACCGACGACGTCACCAACACCTCGCTCTTTGACTGCGACTGCGTGGACACCACCCCCGAGGGCACGGTCCAGTGCAAGTTCTGGGGCCTCGGCTCCGACGGCACGGTGGGCGCGAACAAGCAGGCCATCAAGATCATCGGCGATAATACCAACCTCTATGCCCAGGGCTACTTCGCCTACGACTCCAAGAAGTCCGGCGGCATCACCATCTCGCACCTGCGTTTCGGCAAGAAGCCCATCCAGTCCACCTACCTGGTGCAGAACGCGGATTACATCGCCTGCCACAACCCGAGCTACGTCAACCTTTACGACGTGCTGGAAGGCGTCAAGAACGGCGGCACCTTCGTGCTCAACTGTCCCTGGACCGCCGAGGAGATGGACACGCGGCTGCCCGCCGCCATGCGGCGCACCATCGCGCAGAAGGGCCTCAAGTTCTACACCGTCGACGCGGTCAAGATCGCAAGCGAAGTGGGCCTCGGCGGCCGCATCAACATGGTCATGCAGACCGCGTACTTCAAACTGGCCGACGTCATCCCGTTCCAGAAGGCCGTGACCCTGCTCAAGGAAGGCATTGAGAAGGCCTACGGCAAGAAGGGCCAGAAGATCGTCGACATGAACAATGCCGCCGTGGACGCGGCCACCGACGCAATCGTGGAAATTCCCGTGCCCGAGGCATGGAAGACCCTCAAGGACGACAAGCCGGTCAACCGCAACGAGCCCGCTTACGTCAAAAACGTCATGCGCCCGGTCCTGGCCCAGAAGGGCGACACCCTGCCCGTCTCGGCCTTCTCCCATGACGGCACCATGCCCTCCGCCACTTCCAAATACGAAAAACGCGGCGTGGCCATCCTGGTGCCCGAGTGGATCAAGGAAAACTGCATTCAGTGTAACCAGTGCGCCTTTGTCTGCCCGCACTCCGCCCTGCGCTCGGTGCTGGCCACCGACGATGAGCTGAAGACCGCTCCCGCGACCTTCGAGACCATCGATGGCATCGGCAAGGAAGCCAAGGGCTTGCACTTCCGCCTCCAGGTCAACACCCTGGACTGCCTGGGCTGCGGCAACTGCGCCGACATCTGCCCGGCCAAGGAAAAGGCCCTGGTCATGAAGCCCATCGCCACCCAGACTGAAGTCCAGGTGCCGAACTTCGACTTCTCCGAAGCCGTTTCCTACAAGGACGCCTTCGGCCGCGACACGGTCAAGGGCTCCCAGTTCCGCAAGTCCCTCATGGAATTCTCCGGGGCCTGCGCGGGCTGCGGCGAAACCCCCTACGTCAAGGTCATCACCCAGCTCTTCGGCGAACGCATGGTCATCGCCAACGCAACCGGCTGCTCCTCCATCTGGGGCGCATCCGCGCCGACCGCGCCCTACTGCGTCAACGGCGAGGGACACGGCCCGGCCTGGGGCAACTCCCTGTTCGAGGACGCCGCCGAATTCGGCTACGGCATTGAAATGGCCACCGACCAGCGGCGCGCCCATCTGGCCGCGCTCTGCACTGAGGCCGCCAAGGCCGAGGAAGGCGCACTCAAGACCAAGTTGAACAAGTGGGTCAAGGTCATGAAGGACCCCGAGGAATCCCGGCTTGCGGGCGAGGCCATCAAGAAGGCCCTCAAGGGAACGCGCAAAAAGGCCCTCAAGGAAATCCTGGCGATGTCCGACCTGTTCACCAAACAGTCCATCTGGGTGTTCGGCGGCGACGGCTGGGCCTACGACATCGGCTACGGCGGACTGGACCACGTGCTCGCCTCGGGCAAGGACATCAATGTTCTGGTCCTCGACACGGAGGTCTACTCCAACACCGGCGGCCAGTCCTCCAAGGCCACTCCCCTCGGTTCCATCGCCAAGTTCGCTGCGGCCGGAAAGACCACCAACAAGAAGGACCTCGGCCGCATGGCCATGACCTACGGCTACGTCTATGTCGCCTCCGTGGCCATGGGCGCCAACAAGCAGCAGTTCCTCAAGGCGGTCAAGGAGGCCGAGGCCTACCCCGGTCCGTCCCTGATTATCGCTTACGCCCCCTGCATCAACCAGGGCATCAAGAAGGGCATGGGCAAGACCCAGATGGAACAGAAGCTGGCAGTGGAATCCGGCTACTGGCCGCTCTACCGCTACAACCCGCTGCTGGCCGACGAAGGCAAGAACCCGTTCGTCCTGGAATCCAAGGCTCCCGACGGCTCCCTCCAGGAGTTCCTGTCCGGCGAAAACCGCTACGCCATGCTCGAACGCTTCTACCCCGAGTTCTCCAAGGAGTACCGGGCCAAGATCGAAACCGACTTCAACAAGCGCTACGAAACCCTCAAGCACATGGCTGGCGAAGACTGCAAGGAATAGCCCGCCCGCGTCCATAACCATCAAGGCAAGGCCGGGGCGAAAGTCCCGGCCTTTTTTGCAGCCGCTGCCCCGCAGGCCGCGCATTTTACCGCTCCCATCCTCGCCGTCGGATGTGTCCGCCCCCATGCGAACAGCTTTTTGCGAACCGAACATTGACGTTGAGGGGGAATGAGTCAATTCTTCAGGAAGCGGCCGCTTGTGCGGCGGTCCCATTTCAAACACCTCAAATAAGGAAAGACACCGTGAGTTGTGTAGCCACCTTCAGCATCTTCCCCCTGGAACGGCCGGACGAAGGGTCTCTCGCGCCCTACGTGGCCCGGACCATTGAGATCGTCCGGGAGTCCGGGCTGCCCTATGAACTGGGAGCCATGGGGACTGTCATCGAAGGCGATTTCAACAAGGTCATGGAGACCATCAAACGATGCCATGACGACATGCGCAGCGACTGCGGCCGGGTCTATCTCACCTTGGCCGTGGATTCCCGTTCCGGCGAGGCCGGGAGGATGCGCAGCAAGGTCGACAGCGTCGGGGAGCTGCTGAAATGAGTGCGCCCGAGACACTGATACGATCCGTCTGGAACGACGTGCGGGCGGTCCGCGACAAGGCCCCGCTCATCGTCAACATCACCAATTACGTGGTCACCAACAACACGGCCAACGCCCTGCTCGCGTTGGGCGCGTCCCCGGCCATGAACCATGTGGCCGAGGACCTGCCCGGCCTGGTCGACCTGGCCGGCGCGCTGGTGGTCAATATCGGCACCCTGGCCGACGACTACGTTGAGGGGATGCATGTGGCCATGGCCCAGGCCAACGACATGAACATGCCCATCGTTCTCGATCCCGTGGCCGCCGGGGTGAATACGCTGCGCACGGACATCTCGCGGGAGTTCCTCGAAAAATACCACCCGGCCATTCTTCGGGGCAACGCCTCGGAGATCATGGCGGTGGCGGGCGAGGACGGCCGCCCCAAGGGCGTGGACACCTCCATGGGCGTGGACGAGGCCAGGGGCGCGGCCAAAGCGCTGAACGCGCGGTACGGCTGCGTGGTCCTGGTCAGCGGCGAAACCGATCTGGTGGTCGACGCGACCCGGGAAATCCGGCTTGTCGGCGGCTCGGCCATGATGCCCCGCGTCACGGGCCTGGGCTGTACCTGCACCGCGCTCGCCGGAGCCTTCGCCGCAGTCCAGCACGACTATTTCCAGGCCGCCGTGGACACCGCCGCGGTCATGAACATAGCCGGAGAAAAAGCCGCCGAAGTCTCGCCCGGCCCCGGCAGCCTGCAAATGCGCCTGCTCGACGCCCTCTATCTCCTCGACGAAGCGATGATACACACTCGACTCAAGGTGGCGGCATCATGAGAACCGAGGATCTGCTCGTCTATCTCGTGACCGACCGCGCCCTCTGTCTGGGCCGCTCCCTGGAGGAAGTCGTGGCCGAAGCCGCCTCTGGCGGCTGCACCATGGTCCAATTGCGCGAAAAAGACGCCGACACAGGGGAATTCGTGGAACTGGCCCGCGCTCTGCACAGGCTGCTCAAGCCGCTGAACGTTCCCCTGCTCATCAACGACCGCGTGGACGTGGCGTTGGCCGCCGGAGTCGAAGGCGTGCATGTCGGACAATCGGATATGCTGCCCGAGGATGTCCGCCGCCTTGTCGGGCCTGACGCCATCGTCGGCCTGTCCGTGGACACCGAAGCCGAGCTTCTGGACGCCCAGAAGCGTCCTGTGGATTATCTCGGCATCGGGCCGGTCTATCCGACCGACACCAAGAAGGACATCAAAGGCTCGCCCTGGGGACCCGACGGACTGCGACGCGCCGTGGAACTCTCTGCCATCCCGCTGGTGGCCATCGGCGGGGTGCAGTGCGAAAACGCCCGTGCCGTTTCCGGTTCCGGAGTGGCGGGCATCGCCGTGGTTTCGGCCATATGCTCCGCCCCCTCGCCCGTAGAAGCGACCCGTGCGCTGGTCCGCGCCATGAAGGAAGGAGCGCTGTAACGCCCCTCTCCACTGACCCCGCTTCGGGGCGTATGCGCGGCCTCTCCGGAGGCCGCGTTATTTTTGGGTTTGCTTCCGATACTGGACGGGCGGCCGTTTGAAAGCCATGACGTGCAGCTTGCGCTGAATGTCCTCCAGAATCATATACAGGCACGGCACCAGGATCAGGGTAATCACTGTGGCGAAGAGAATGCCGAAGCCGAGCGACAAGGCCATGGGGATAAGGAACCTGGCCTGCATGGAAGTTTCCAGAATCATCGGAGCCAGGCCGCTGAACGTGGTCAGGGTGGTCAGAAGAATGGGCCTGAAACGGACCGTTCCCGCGTCGAGCACCGCATCGTGGGCGCATTGGCCCTCCCGGGAATTCTGGTTCGCCCGATCTATGAGCACCAACGAATCGTTGACCACAACGCCCGACAGGGCCACGATACCAAGCAGGCTCATCAGGCTGATGGGATAACCGAAGGCCATGTGCCCGATGATTGCGCCCACAGCGCCGAACGGGATGCTGACCATGATGATGATCGGCTGGACATAGCTCTTGAATGGAATGGCCAGCAAGGCGTACACGGCGAGCATGGCCAGCATCAACCCCTCGAATAAGGTGTTGGTGGACTCGGTCATATCCGCCTGCATACCCTGCATCCGGCAGGACAACCCAGGGTACTTGGCCTTGAGCACGGGCACGACCTCGACCAGGACGCTCTGCATGATCTTGGTCGCCTGATCGCGCGGTACCACGTCCGCCGTGACCGACAACACCCGGCGGCCGTCGGTGCGGTTGATGGATGTGTAGGCGCTTCCCCGCTTGACGTCGACCACGTCGCGCAAAAGGACTTCCTTGCCGTCCGGCGTCTTGAGCATCAACTCCTCAAGATTGTACTCCGATACCCGTTCGCTCTCGGGCCTGCGAACCACCACCTTGATCTCGTTGCGGCCCCGCTGCTGCCGCAGGACCTCCCTGCCGTTGTAGGCGGCACGCACCTGGCTCGCCACTTCCTGGGCGGTCAGACCCAGCGCACGGCCCGCCGCGGTCATGCTGAAGTCGAGCTGATCCTTTCCGGGAGAGAAGCCGTCATCGACATCCGTGACGCCCGGGTATTGCGCCAGGTCCACGGACAATTCGCGGGCCGCCCGCTCCAGTACGGCGGTGTCCGAATGGCTGAGCTCGAACTCAAGGGCCGAACCGGCTCCCGGGCCGCCCCGGTCCGAGGCGAACGACAGGACTTCAAGGCCGACGATGTCGCCCACCTCCTTGCGCCACTTGTCCACGAATTGTTGCGTGGTGATGGGACGTACGTCAGCCGATTCCAGATACACGTTGATCTTGACTACATGCGAACCGGAAACATCCCGCCCGGCGCCGCCGATTTTTGAATCAACGCCGACAATCAGCCGGTCTCCGCCATTCTCCGCCGCCACCTTGTCCGCCGCCGCCAGCAGCCGGTCGCGCACTGCCTCGGTTTTATCCACGGGCGAACCGTATGGCAGTTCCGCCGTGGCGTAGGCGAAATCCGACTCGACCTTCGGCATGAGGGTGAAACCTAACCTGCCGCTCATGACGAAAGCGCCGCACAAAAGGAGCAGGCCGAAGCCCATGGCGACAGTGGCGTAACGCCATTGCAGGCACCAATCCAGAAGCGGACGGTAGACGCCCCTGATGAACCGCAGCAGGCCGTTGGCCGCGCGCTCCTGGTATCGGGTAATCCAGGCCATGACCCGGCTCCGTTTGTCGCCCAAATGAGACAGGTGCGCGGGCAGGACAAACAGGCTCTCGACGAGCGAAACGGAAAAAACGGCAATGACTACCACCGGAATGGCCCAAAACATCTTGCCCATGACGCCGGGAACGAACAACAGGGGCATGAAGGCGGCGATATTGGTCAACACGCTGAACACCACGGGCATGGCGATGCGCCTGGCCCCGGCTATGGCGGCTTCCAGAGGAGGCATCCCCTCCTGACGCATGGTAAAAACATTCTCGCCCACCACGATGGCGTCATCCACCACGATGCCGAGCGCGATGAGGAAGGCGAACATGGTTATCATGTTGATGCTCACGCCCATGAGCGAAAGGATCAGAAAACTACCCAGAAAGGACACGGGAATGCCCATGGCCACCCAGAAGGCGAGCTTCGGCTCCAGGAAAAGCGCCAGAAAGACGAAGACCAGGGAAAGTCCCATGACGCCGTTTCCCAGAAGCAGGTCCATGCGCTGGGAATAAGTCTCGGACATGTCGTTGAGAATCTCCACGGACACGCCCGCAGGAAGCCGGGCCTGGAAAGTCTCAAGCGTCTCCTTCACCGAATCGGCAACGGATATCGGCGTCTGATCGCCTACGCGGTACACGTCCACGCGCACGGCGGGCTTGCCGTTGTAGGTGGTGATTATGTCGTCGTCCTCGAACCCGTCGATGACCTCGGCGATATCCTCCACGCGCACCTGGGTGCCGTCGTTGCCGGTAACCACCGGGATGCGGGCGAAATCGCGGCCGTAATCGCGGCGGTCCTTCATACGCACCAGGACTTCTCCAGACTGCGCCTTGATGGCCCCGCCCGGCAGGTCCACGGAGGATTCGGCGATGCGGTCCGCCACCTCCCCCAGGCTCAGGTTATGCGCACGCATTCGGCTCTGCGGGACCTCGATGGAAATTTGCAGTCCGCTCACCTCGGCCAGCTCGGCCTGGGTCACGCCCTGATTGGCGATAAGCTCTTCCCGAAGCTGCTCGGCCAACTCGCGCAGGGTTGTTTCCGCCAGATCGCCATAGACAACGGCCGACAAGACCTGCCGCTGGTGGGAAACTTCGGAAACAACAGGGTCCTCGGCCTCTTCGGGGAAGGTGGTGATGCGGTCCACTTCGGTCTTAATGTCCTGCGCGAGCTTCTGGAGGTTCGCTCCCTCCAGGGCTTCCACGACCACGCTGCCGCTGCCTTCGGAGGAAACCGAAGTGACCTCCTTGACGCCGTCCAGCCCCTGCACGGCCTGTTCGATGGCCAGGACGCATCCCTGCTCCACCTCGGACGGGCTGGCTCCCGGATAGGAAATGGTCACGGTGACGGTATCAAGGGAGAACTCCGGAAAGACCTCCTGCTTGATTTGCAACGCCAGGATGAGACCGCCCACCAGAAACACGACCATGAGCAGGTTGGCGGCCACGGAATTACTCGCCATCCAGGCGATGGGCCCCTTGGAAGGGATGTTGTGCCCGTTAGCCATTGTCCGCCTCCCCGGCTCCCTGCGTGGCCGTTTCCTCGTCTCCGTTCACAGCATGGAGGGACATGCCCTGCACCGGGGCCGCAAGATCGGATATGACGATGCGATCGCCGGGGGCGAGTCCCTCCCTCACCACGATGCTTTCCTCATCCCTCCAGACCGGGGTCAATGTGCGGATGTCCAACGTATCGTCGGCGGAGAGAATCCATACCCGGCTGTTGTCGCGAAAGGCGATCCGGGGAATGGCGAACATGCCCTCAAGCACGTCGCCTTCGATCTTGACCGACACGTAACTGCCTAGCAGAAGCGGACTCACGCCCGGTTCGCCCTTGAGGTTGAGCGGGTCCTTCACCGCAATGAGCACGCGGGCCATGCGCCCTTCGTCCTCAAGGGCAGGGAGCAGGCGGACCACACGCCCTTCACGCACGGACTCTCCCGCCGCGCCCACCGAGATGATCCGGGCGTTCGAGCCCTCGGAACCGCCCTCGGAGGGAAAATTGATCCAGCCCAGCCTGTCCACGGGCACCGAGACCTGAATCCAGAACTCGTCGGTCCCTACCAATGAGGCCAAGTCCCCATGCACGGCAACGGCCGCGCCCAGATCCACGGACCTGGACTCGACCTTGGCGGCGAAAGGCGCGGTGACGCGGGTGCGCGACAGGTCCATGCGCGCCAGTTCAAGCTTGGCCCTGGCCGCTCGCAAATCCGCCTTGGCCTTGGCCAAATGCGGCTTGCGCAAGGCCAGCTCGGCCTCGGCCTCGGTGGCCCGCCCCGCCTCCTGCAACAAATCCCATTCGCGGGCGGAGACATTCTGATACCCCTGTTCCACCTTGAGGTTGTATTCGGCTTCGGCCACTTCGGCCTCCACCTCGCGCACGGCCAGTTCATAATCCTTGGGCTCAATGGTCAGCATCTCCTGGCCCGCCTCGAAATATCCGCCTGGCACGAACTCCCCGCTGACAGCGACGATCTTCCCGGCCACCTGCGACTGGAGCCCGATCATCCGAGCCGCCGTGACCGTGCCCATGACGTCCACGACGACCTGATGATTTTTCCGGACCGCCTTGAGGATCTCCACGCTGGGGCGGATGACCTGCGGCGGCATCTTCGCGGCCTTGGGCGCGGAAACCACCGTCGCATAGGCTCCCATTGCGCCCGCCGCCAGGATGGCGAGCGGCACCAGCGCCTTGGGGCTGAAGATGGACAATATTTTCTTAAAGTGACGGTTCATGGTTATCCCCTGGCTCCTGTCTGTTCGATGTTGATGTCGGCGGTCCGTTTTTCCGGTTCGGCCAGTGATTCGGTCCAGGTTCCGCCCAATGCCCGGTGCAGGGAAACGCGGTAAAGCATCAGGTTGGTCCGTTCCGTGGCCATGGTCACTTCGAGATTCTGGACGGACATGAGCGCGCTCAGGACGGGAAGGTAGTCGTCCAATCCCTGCGCGTATCGGGACACGGCTTCCCGCAGGCTGGTCCGGGAAGCCTCAAGCTGGGCGGAGAGCGCGGCTATGTATTCCTTCTGCCACTTCTCCTCCGCCAGGGCGTCCTCGACTTCCTTGAAGGCTGTGTAGACGGTCTCACGGTATGCGGCGAGCCTCTCGTCCACCACGGCGCGGGCCTTGTCCACTTCGGCCTTGCGGTAGCCGCCGTCGAAAATGGGGCCAGCCACCGCTCCGGCCAGACTCAGCATCCAATTATCGAAGAGCGTCCCGAGCTGCGCCCCGGAATATTGTCCGCTCCCGGCCAGTGTGAGCGACGGCAACCGGTTCGCCCTGGCCGCCGTCACGGACCAATCGGCCGACGACAGGGCCAACCCGGCGGAGCGCACGTCCGGCCTTGCCGAAAGCAGGTCGGCGGGCAGCCCGAGCCCGGGAAACTCGCGCGGTTCCGAAACATCTGCGTCGGCTACGGTCACGGTCCCGGCGGCTTTGCCCAGAAGCAGGGCCAATTCGTTGAGAAGGAGCTGTTCCTGAGACTTCACAGGCGGCAGAAGCGCCTTTACCTTGGCCAGGTTCTGACGCTGCTGATAGACGTCCAGCGCAGTGGATATGGAGTTGCGGAACCGCAGTTCGATGAGTTCGAGATACGTCTCGTTGGTCTTGATCTGCTCTTCGATGATCCGCTCCTTGCGTCGTTGGGATTGGATTTCCAGCCAACGGGAGACGACCTCACCGGCCACAGTCATGGCCGCGGTGTTCAGGTCCTCTCGGGATGCCCGGTAATCGAGGCGGCCGCTCTGGGCCTGGGCCTCGATCCGGCCCCACAGGTCGATCTCATACCCGGCCTCGAGGCCGATGGCATACGTCTCCGAGGTGGCATCGGTATCCGTCCCCTTGGAACTGGACCGGGTGGATTTGTAGTCGCCCGAGGCTTCCAGAGTCGGATATGTATCCGCCGAGGACTGCACGGAAGCGGCCCCCGCCTGGCGAAGCCTCGCCCAGGACTGAAGGATGTCCAGATTGGCCGCCAGGGCGGTTTCGACCAGGCCGTTCAACTCGGCGTTGCCGATCGCCTCCCACCACTTGCCCATCGCGCGGGGCTGTTCCGAATACAGGGTGTAGGCCTCGGGCAACGGCGCAATCGTCGTTGTGCGGGCATCGGGCCGAAACGGCGAGCAGGCCGCCAGCCCCTGGACCAAAAGAAGGAATGCTGTCGCCGCGAAAGCGACAGGTTGTAATATTCTGCCTTTCACGCTTTTCTCCGTGTATGGTTTCAATGGCCCCGAAAGTACCGGAAAAAGTTTCGCAGAGTGTTGGAAGGATGATAAAAGTTGTTAAAGATTGTAAAAGAACGCGAAGGAACCTTTTCATTCCCTGCCGCATACGGGTAAGGACAAACCATGAAAAACAACGGCCCGATCCTGATTATCGACGATGACGGCAAGCTGCGAGACCTTGTGGTGGAATATCTCGAGGAATACGACTTTTCCACGGCCACCCTGCCCTCGGGCGCAAAGGCGGTGGAGACCATCCGTTCACTCAATCCCAGCGTCATCGTTCTGGACGTGATGATGCCCGGCAAGGACGGCCTCGAAGTCCTGCGCGACATCCGCGCCGAATTCACCACCCCGGTAATCATGCTCACGGCCAAGGGGGAGGACACGGACCGCATCGTGGGCCTGGAGCTCGGAGCCGACGACTACATGGGCAAACCGTTCAATCCCCGCGAACTGCTCGCCAGAATCAAGGCGGTGTTGCGCAGGATGACGAACAACGGCGACCGCGAAACCAAGGCCACGGCCATCCGCGCGGGAGGGCTCGTCCTGAATCTCTCCCGGCAGGTGCTCATCATCGACCAGGACGAGATCGAACTGGCGCCGACGGAATTCCGTCTGCTCAAATCGCTCATGGCCCATGCGGACCGCGCCCTGACCAGGGACGAACTCATGGATATGGTCTGGGACAAGGATTTCGCCGCATACGACCGCTCCATAGACGTGCACGTCTCCAAGCTGCGCTCCCAGCTCAAACCTTACCCGGCCCACGCCAAACGCATCAGGACCGTCTGGGGCACGGGCTACATGTTCGTGGGGGAATAATGAAGGTCAGCCGGCTCTACCTCAAAATACTCCTTGCCTTCATCCTGGTCCATCTGGTCGCCATCGCGGGCATAGGAGGACTGCTGAAGATGGGCCACATGCGCCCGCCTTTCTCCGCGCACGCCAAAAACCGCACCCAGGCCTTGAAGAGGATAGTGGAACTCGAAATCGGCGAGGCCTCAAGGCTGACTCCGGAACTGCGAAGCCGTCTCGACAACATTCTCGACATATACTCCGACGCCTTCAACGGCGAAGCCTGGATCGAGAACGGCCAAGGCGAAACCGTTGCCAAGTCCTACCGGACCATGCCCCTTACCGGCGAAGAAGAAATGGAACTCAAGCTTGTCACCGACGACGGCAACCACGTCTATTTCATCCGCAAAGGCAAGCAGGGGTCCATCTATTCCGACGGTACGCTCGACAGTCCTCTGGGGCCGCTGACCGTGCATCTGCTCAACCAGTGGGTCACCCGCAACGAAGAGATATGGTTGATGGAAGGACTGGCCCTCATGGCCGCGGTGGCCGCCCTGCTGCTCATCCCCGTATCGCGCCGCATCACCCGCCCCATCAATCAGATGACCAAAATCGCCGGGAAGCTGGCGCAGGGCGACTTCTCTCCCCGGGTGGACGAAAGCCCGAAGGACGAGTTGGGCACACTGGCCAGAACCTTCAACCACATGGCCAACAGCCTGGAAAAGATGGTCCGGGGCGGCCGCGAACTGACCGCCAACCTCTCCCACGAACTGCGCTCTCCCCTGGCACGCATCCGAATCTCCCAACAAATCATACGTGAGCGTCTGGATGCCGGGCGCACGGACGGAATATCCAAGCACGTCCAGCGCATGGAGGAGGAAATCGACCACATGGATTCCCTCATCGACCAGATCATGAAGCTCTCCAAGCTTGATCTCCAGGAGCCGCCGCCCCACGAAGACACCGCCGATCTGGCGGAAATGCTGGAGGAGGCCGCCGAGCGCGTCAGGCCGCTCACCGGCGAACGGAATATTCCCGTCAGACTCGATCTTTCTCCCATGCCTCCCTATCTTTGCTGCCGACGGGACATGCGCATGGTTCTCGACAATGTGCTCTCCAACGCGGTAAAGTATTGCCCAGACAACAACCCGGTGGACATCGCCTGCGAGGCGGACGAGGAGGTCGCGACCATCCGGGTGACAAACGCCTATCCCCCCCTGACTGAAGAGGAATTGGAGGCCGTGTTCGTGCCATTCGGGCGGCTGGGCTACGATAACGTGGAGGGCAACGGCCTTGGCCTGGCCTTTGCCCGCAAGATAATCGAGGACCACGACGGGACCATCCACGCGTCCAGCGTCGACGGAGGATTTCGCATAACCATACGGTTGCCGCTGAACTGACCGCTTCCGCCCTCTTTCTCCAGGGAACGGGAGCCGGGATGGCGTGAATAGCCTTCCTCGTTCGAGCGGACCGGCGTTCGATCAATGCGCCCGAACAACCCCGCCCAGAACGACAACTCGTCCACTCTTGTTCGAACTCTTCTGTCACGCCCTCTCAAAAAAAGCGCAAAATCCAGCGATAACACATTGAACATTAAGTAGAAAATACTGTTCAACAAAAACGCTGTTTCAAAATTGATAATCCCGATTCCATCGCGTATTGTGCATTTTTTTTGGGGCCTTGCCCCCCATCACAGGGAATAAACACAAGTGAAAAATCACTGACTGAAATGATGCAATACAATAATAAAAACAGGTGTGTCCTACGACACATTCACCACGTATCCTCGCTGACTCTCGTCATGCTCGCCCTACTCCTTCCGGGAGCGTTCCGAGCAAACACGGCCGAAGCCGGGGAAGCCAAGGAGTTCAGCCGCCAGGCCGTGGTGGACCGGGCCAGGGAACTGAGCCAAACCCCGTTCGACCCCAACCATGGGCAAGTGCCGAAGGCCCTGCTCAACCTCAGCTACGAAGCCTGGCGCGACATCCGTTTCCGTCCGGAAAAGGCTTTGTGGAAAGAGGACAACCTGCCTTTCAATCTGCAATTTTTCCATGCCGGCCTCTATTACGACCGGCTTGTGGACATCAATATCGTCGACAAGGGCATGTCGGAGAGGTTGACCTTTGATTCGACAATGTTCGACTACGGCAACAACCACACTCTGCCCGAACAGATTCCGACCCCGTTCGGATTCGCCGGGTTCCGCATCCACGGCCCCATCAATACGCCGCAATATTTTGACGAAATCGCCGTGTTCCTGGGGGCCAGCTACTTTCGTGGCGTGGCCAAGGGACAGGTCTACGGCCTTTCCGCCCGCGGCCTGGCCGTGGACACCGCCCTGCCCGACGGCGAGGAATTCCCCTATTTCAGTGAATTCTGGATCGAGAAACCGACCCGCAGGAGTTCAAGCCTGACCGTCCACGCCCTGTTGGACAGCAAGAGTCTGACCGGCGCTTACACCTTCGTCATTCAAGGCGGGAAGACGACCACGATGGACGTCACCGCCACATTGTTCCTGCGGGTTCCCGTGAAAAAAATCGGCATTGCCCCGCTGACCAGCATGTTCCTGTTCGGCGAGAACACCGATGAACGCAAGGTGCGGGACTTCCGCCCCGAGGTGCACGATTCCGACGGACTGCTCATAAAGAACGATTCGGGCGAATGGTTCTGGCGTCCTCTCGACAACCCGGAGGCTCTGTCCATCAACGGATTCCAGGCGGACAACGTCCGGGGATTCGGCCTCATTCAGCGGGATCGCGATCACCACAATTATCAGGACCTCGACGCCAGCTACGAGCGGCGGCCCACGCTGTGGGTGGAACCGCGCGGAGACTGGGGCCACGGGCACGTGGAGCTGATAAACATCCCCACGGACCAGGAAATCCACGACAACATCGTGGCCTTTTGGTCGCCCAAGGACGAACTGCCCATCGGCGTCCCGCAAACCTATGAATACCGGCTGCTGTGGTATCACGGCAGTTTCACCCATCCGCCCCTGGGATACACGTACGCCACGCGGACCGGCGATGCGGGCGACGGCGGGCAACGATTCGTCATCGACTTCAAGAGCAAGGCCCTGAACCTCCTGGAGCCGCCTTCCAATGTGGAAGGAGTGATTACCTGCGGCAAAGGCGCGATCGTCACCGAACAGCGCGTGGAAAAGAACACGCATATCGGCGGTTGGCGGCTGTCCTTCGTGGTCCGGCCCGACCAGGCGCCCTCGGCCCTGGAAAAGGTGCTGCCCAACCGCAGGCCTCCCGTGGACCTGCGCGCGTTCCTGAAGATCAACGACACCACTCTGACGGAAACGTGGAACTATGCCTATCGCCCCTGATCTCCGGCCGTCCGGCGAGGACATTCAGCGCGAGCTGGCCGCCCGCTGCCTGCTTGAGTACGCGGAACAGCTCCCCATGCCCACGGAGCAACGACTGGAGCTCGTTCTCGAAACCCTGCGCGAGCTGCCGCCCGACGCTTCCTCGGCACAGGCCTTGGAGGCGTTGCTTGAGCGGTTGCCCTCAGCGGACGCATCGGCGTATCCGCCGAGTCACCCGCCCATCGACCGCAGCCATATGCCCGCGCAGTATCTTGGTCGGCCCCGCACCGGCTTCAACGCATTCCTCGCCCACTGGGCCTGGCTCGGCGTTGTCGGCCTCCTGCTGGCGCTGACTCTCCTGCTGAACTTTTCCCAATGAGAAACTCGATGCAAAGCGATTCACAGGTCCCGGGACTGTCATTCTCCACCGGAAAACGGCGCCTTGTCCTGACGCTGCTCATCATGATCCCCTCGGCAATGGCCAGCGCCTACGTGGGGTCCGTCCTGCCCGACAAGGGCTCAACCCCGCTGGAGCTCGCGATCATTATCGTCTACTCCATCCTTTTCGCCTGGATATCCGTCGGATTCTGGACGGCGATCATGGGGTGGTTCACGATAATGCGCCGCTATGACCGCTTCGCCGCCAGCCGCGCCCTGTCCGAACCTTTCGACCCGAACGATTTTCCCCGCACGGCGGTCCTGTTCCCCATCTGCAACGAAGATACGCCGAGGGTCATGGCCGGCATCAAGACCACATACCTCTCGTTGCAGCGCACCCCTGGCGCGAAGCAGTTCGACATCCACATCCTGAGCGACTCCGGCAGCGCGGACAAGTGGATGGAGGAGGAGGCCGCCTGGGCCGATCTGGTAAAGGAACTCGGCGCGCAGGGCCGCATATTCTACCGCAACCGAAAGGTGAACCTGAAGCGCAAGAGCGGCAACGTGGCCGACTTCTGCCGCAGGCACGGCAGCGAATACACGTACATGGCCGTGTTCGACGCGGACAGCGTCATGAGCGGCGACACGCTGAACGCCATGGTCCGCATCATGGAACGCCGCAGCAGAATAGGGATATTGCAGACCGCCCCGGCCTGCTTCGGCCGCGACACCCTGCTCGGGAGGCTGCAACAATTCGCCAACCGCGCCTACGGCCCCATGTTCGCCGCCGGGCTGCATTTCTGGCAGTTGGGAGACGCCCAGTACTGGGGACACAACGCGCTCATCCGCATCGAACCGTTCATGAAGCACTGCGGCCTTCCCAGACTGTCGGGCAAGCCCCCTCTGGGCGGCGACATCCTCAGCCACGACTTCGTCGAAGCCGCGCTCATGCGCCGCGCCGGATGGGAAGTCTGCCTCGCCTTCGACCTCACGGGCAGTTGGGAGGAATGTCCCCCGAACCTCCTCTCGGAGTTGAAACGGGACCGCCGCTGGTGCCAGGGAAACCTCCAACACCTCCGCCTTCTTTTCACCGAAGGCCTCTTCCCCGCCCACCGGGTCCTCTTTCTCAACGGAGCCATGAGCTACGTCTCGGCTCTGTTGTGGTTCCTCTTTCTGATGCTCTCCTCCGCCGAGGCCGTGATCCAGGCCGTTGTCGGCCCCAGCTACTTCGCCGCCACGCGGTCCCTGTTTCCGTCCTGGCCGGTGTGGCAACCGCTCTGGGCCTTGATACTGTTGGCCACCACGGGTGTGCTGTTGTTCTTCCCAAAAATTCTGAGCTACCTCCTGATCGTCTTGAAGACACGCCGCTCAAAACAGTTCGGCGGCGCATTCCGCCTGCTGGCGAGCATTGTCCTGGATGTCGCGTTCTCCGCTTTGCTGGCTCCCATTCGAATGCTCTTTCACAGCAAATTCGTCTGCATCACCCTGCTCGGCAGACAGATCGGCTGGGGCTCGCAGCAGCGGGACGACCGCCCGACGACCTGGGGCGAGGCGATCCGCTTCCATGGAGGAGGCGCGCTCTTCGGGTTGCTCTGGGGCGGCGTTGTCTGGCTCTATGCGCCATATTTCTTCTGGTGGATAGCGCCCATCGTCCTGCCCATCGTCTTTTCCATGCCCCTTTCGGTCCTCACCAGCCACGACGCCCCCGGACGCTGGCTCCGCAGAAACGGGCTGCTCCTTATCCCGGAGGAAACCGCCCCGGCACAGGAAATCCGCGACGTGGTCCGGTTCACAGAGGAAATGGAAGCCGCGCCCACGCCCCTCGACCTGCCGCGCGAGAAAGGCTTCCTGCGCGCTCTGCTTGATCCTGGCGTCAACGGACTCCGACGCGCCCAGCTTTCCCGAAACCAGCGGCGGCTCAACGAAAAGGCGCGCGAACTCAACGCGAAACTTGTGGCGAAGATTCTCGACGGCGGCCCCGACGCCCTCTCTCCCGACGAGAAGCTCCGCCTCTTGCGCGACCCCGACGGACTGCTCGAAGTGCATACCCGAGCGTGGACGGCCGACAACGGCGCCGTGCGGAGGGCATGGCTCCAACAAAACTGACCTGTCCGGCACAAAAAAGAAGTGCCGGTTCCCGGCCAACCATCATTTCATTGACCTGACGCCGGTGTAGGGTAATATGGAATCAGTGCCGGGTTTCCCGTCCATAAGACTGGAAACCCGGCAGGATGCATCCAGGATACAACGACGAGGACGCCCCATGCGCACCGCCGCCATTTGGCTCAAGGCCCGCCCCATCAACAAAAAAACCCCGCCATTTCTGACGGGGTATGTATTCTGAGTGGTGGGTCACCAAGGAATCGAACCTTGAACCTCCGGATTAAGAGTCCGCTGCTCTGCCAATTGAGCTAGTGACCCACTCGGCCGTGATCGTCACGACGGGGGGATATCTATAAGGCCGCCCCGGAAATGTCAACAGCTACAAGGACATTCATGCAAATTGCTCACATTTTTTTCCGAAGCGCGCATCGGACAAAGAAAAACCCCGCCATTTCTGACGGGGTGTGTGTTCTGAGTGGTGGGTCACCAAGGAATCGAACCTTGAACCTCCGGATTAAGAGTCCGCTGCTCTGCCAATTGAGCTAGTGACCCACTCGGCCGTGTTCGTCACGACGGAGAGATATTTATAAGCCGCCTCCGGAAATGTCAACAGCAACGAGGACATTCATGCAAATTGCTCACGCCTTTTTTCCCGAATCGCATTCGACCGACAAAAAAACCCCGCCATTTCTGACGGGGTGTGTATTCTGAGTGGTGGGTCACCAAGGAATCGAACCTTGAACCTCCGGATTAAGAGTCCGCTGCTCTGCCAATTGAGCTAGTGACCCACTCGGCCGTGATCGTCACGACGGAGAGATATCTATAAGTCACCCCTCGAAATGTCAACAATAAATTTTCATTTTTTTCATAGGACTTAAATGATTATAAAAAAACCCCTTTTCACGTTGCTCCTGAGTCTGTTCGTCCTCCTTTCAGCAACGTCCGCCATGTCCCTTTCGCAGCCGTCTTCACTGCCTTTGAAGACCTCGGTGGAACCGTTCGCCGTCGCTGCGGACGCCATCCGTCCGGGGTCGCCCGAAGGCGTTCTCCTGGCCTTAACCCTGCATATGGACAATGAATGGTACTCTTACTCCAACGTCCCCGGCGAAACGGGCAAGCCTACCAGCCTGGCCGCCCTGACGGCGGACGGGAGCCCGTTGGAGGTGTTTTATCCCGAGGGCAAGAAGAAGCCCGACTCATACGACCCAACCATCACCGTGGCCGCATATCTGGACGGAACAAAGCTCTTCATCCTGGTGCCCGACGCCCTCACGGCCCCCTTCCCGGTCAGCCTCTCCCTGGACCTGCTCCTGTGCCATCCGACCAAATGCGTCCCAGCCCGCATCAATCTCTCTTTCGGCGAAGCGGAAATCGGCACGAACCCCCTCCCTCCGTCCGACGGACAGCCGTGGTGGAACGAATTCCTGCATATTAGCGGAGGCCGGATTCAAGCGCAGACTCCGACGGCCGAGGAAAACGCCGACGCGCACATCGTGGACTGGCGTTTCACCCCCGCATATTTCCAACCCGGCCTCGAAGTGGGCGGACTGCTTTCGGCAGTGCTCATGGGGCTGCTCGCCGGACTCATTCTCAACGTCATGCCCTGCGTCCTGCCCGTGGTCAGCCTCAAGCTCTCCTCGCTGCTCGGGGCCGGAGCCGAAGAAGGCGCCGACCGCATCCGCGCGTTCAGGGAGCACAACGTTTTCTTCGTGCTCGGAGTGATATCCTTCTTCCTGTTCCTGGCCGTCGTGCTGGGAGCCACGGGTTCGGCATGGGGCGCGCTCTTCCAGAACCGCTGGCTGGTGCTCGGCATGGCGGCGATAATGGGCGCACTCTCGCTGAGCCTGTTCGGTCTGTTCCATTTGCCGGTCATCGACCTCAAATTCGGGGTGGGGAACAAGGACCCGCGCAAACAGGCCTTCTTCACCGGCATGTTGACCACCCTGCTGGCGACCCCGTGCAGCGGCCCGTTCCTGGGCGGCGTGCTCGGCTGGGCGCTCATCCAGGGGCCGGTCGTCATCGCCACGGTCTTCGTATCGATCGGCCTCGGCATGTCCGCGCCCTACATTCTGCTGATCCTCAACCCAGGCCTGTCCCGTTTCCTGCCGAAATCCGGGCCATGGATCGAATACGTGGAAAAGGGCATCGCCTTCTTCCTGCTCGGCACTGCCTTCTATCTGGTGGGCATCGCGCTGGGCGATGCCAGTCTGCGCATTCTCGCCCCGCTGTGGGTCGTTCTCTTCGGCGGATGGCTGTGGTTCCGCACAAAGACCGCCGGCCAAGGCATCCGGCTGCTCCTGCGCACAAGCATATTCGTGCTCCTGGCCGCCACCGTCTACTGGACCACGCCCATGCAGACCGAAGCCGACCCATGGGAGCAGTTCAACCCGGCCGTCCTTAACCAGGACCTTGGCGAAGAGCGGATATTCCTGGAATTCACGGCGGATTGGTGCCCCACCTGCAAGGCGCTCGAAGCAACGGTCATGACCCGCGAAAATGTTGAAGACTGGAAAAGACGGTACAACATCCGCTTCATCAAGGTGGATATGACCGAACGCGATCCCGAAGCCGAAGCCCTGCTGGCGGCTCTCGGCAGCAGAAGCCTGCCCACGGCTGCCGTGTTCCGAAAGAACGATCGGCAAACCCCGGTGGTCATACGCGACCTGTACACCGTGAACCAACTTGAAAACTTGCTGAAATCCCTTTAGATCACAGAAAAAACATTGAGGAGACGCTTCGTGCTCAATTTCCAATACTACATGCCCACCCGCATCATCTTCGGTCCCGACAGCCTCGACAAGCTGGGGGAGACTCCGCATCTGCCCCGAGGCGACAAGGCCATGATCGTCATCGGCGAATCCGGCGTCATGATCGAGCAGGGATACCTAGCCCGCGTTCAGTCGCTGCTTTCCAAACAGGACGTTCAAACCATCGTCTACGATCGCATCAAGCCCAACCCCGAATCCGACGCCGTGGACGAAGCCGCGGCCATCTGCCGCGAAAAAGGCGTCAAATTCGTGGTCGGCCTGGGCGGCGGCTCCACCATCGACTCGGCAAAATCCATCGCCGCCATGGCCGTCAATCCCGGCAAGTACTGGGACTACATGCAGTCCGGAACCGGCGGCGGCCAGACCCCGGGAAACGCCCCCCTGCCCATCGTGGCCATTCCGACCACGGCGGGCACCGGAACCGAGGCCGATCCGTGGACCGTCATAACCAAATCCGGCACCGGCTCCCGCGAGAAGCTCGGCTGGGGATACGACGGGACCTTCCCGGCCCTGTCCATCGTGGACCCCAAACTGATGCTCTCCGTACCCCCGAGGCAGACCGCCTACACCGGCATGGACGCCTTTTTCCATGCGGCCGAGGCGTACCTCGCCACCTGCCGCCAGCCCTCCAGCGACATGCTCGCCCTGGAGGCCGTCCACCTCATCGCCCACACCCTGCCGCAGGCCGTTGCCGAAGGCGACAACCTGGAGGCGCGGACCGTCATGGCCTGGGCCTGCACCGCCGCGGGACTGTGCGAGACCTATTCCTCATGCATTTCCCAGCACTCCCTGGAACACGCCCTGTCCGCCTTCCACCCGGACCTGCCCCATGGGGCCGGACTGGTGCTCCTGTCCAAGGCATATTTCGCCTTCCTGGCCTCGCGCGGCGAGGAGCGCCTCGGCGACCTGGCCCTGGCCATGGGCGACACCCTTGAGGAAACGGTGGAAGAAGAAGTAACCGGCGTGGCCTTCCTGGACGCGTTGGACAAGCTCATCACCGACGTCGGCCTGGCCGAAGAAAAACTGTCCGACTACGGCGTGACCCGCGAGGAAATCCCGGCCCTGGCCGAGAACGCCCTGTCCACCATGGGCGGGCTCTTCGACGTCACCCCGGTGGAGATGTCCCTGGAGGACGTCATCGCCATTTTCGAAGCGGCCTACGAGTAGTCCGCGCGACCTCCGTAGCGAAAAAGGAATTACCGATTTTACTCACTCAAGAGGAAAATCAGGCGTTGAAAGCCGCTTCGCGGCAATAGTCGGGTGATTTCGCCTCCGGCGGGCAAGGGCTCGCACCCTTGCATCCCCTGTAAGCGCCTCCGGCGCGGGCTTTTTCGCTTCGCGGCGTCCTGTCGGGAAAACGAGAGTTGAATACATAGACCAACAAAAAGGGCTCCCGAAAGAGAGCCCTTTTTCGTATCCTGAATATCCGACCCTATGCACAAAGCCAGTCATGGGCCTCTTGTTGTGTACGAAAAGCCCTGTAGGAAGCCGAACGGTTGACCATGGCGGTCTCTACAAAACGGCTGGATTCCGGATTGTGCGGGTTGGACAGAACGGCAATGCGAAGACCCAGCTTGGCCGCGCCCTGATTCTCCATGAAGTTGGCGAACGTGATGATATCCAAAGCCGAAAGGGCCAAGTGAAAAGTCCGATTGTCCAACAGCACCCGCGTCCGCCGACAATGCCGGGTCTTGGCCACAAGCTTCACACCCCATTCGATGAAGGCTTTGGCCTCGTTAACCCCGCCGTCCGTAATGCACAGCAGGTAAGAATCCTTGATAGTGAATATTTGCTTATAGGACACGACTCCCCCGAATCTTCAACGGACGTGCGGAAGGTACCGCCAGGCACGTCGGCAGACTACTCAACCGCCAGGAAAAGACAACATCAATGATGCGTCATTAAACCGGAATCATGTCGTATTTGTCGCCGGAGATGCAGCGGCAGCCGTCCGCGGTAATCTCGAACGTGTTCTCCACGCCGACCATCGCCTTGCCGCGAACGCCCTGCTTGGGTTCCAGGGCGATGACCATGCCCTGCTCCAACGGCAGGGAGAACCCCCTGGCGATGGGCGGAAACTCGTCCACGGTCAACCCGATGCCGTGCCCGACGAACGGGACCTGGTTCTCGTCCAGCCCCATAAAGCCTTCGGCATACCCGCGCTTCCCGGCCTCGTCGATGCAATGAAGATAGAGTTCCTCCGGGGTGACGCCGGGCTTCGCTTCGGCGCACATCCAATCCTGCAACTCGATACAGAAATCATGGGCGCGACGGATATCGTCGGGCATGGTTTCACGCGACCCCGCGAAATACGCCTGGGTCTTGTCCGTGTGATACCCCTCCAACTGGAAGCCTATGTCGAGCATGAGCGGCTCGCCAGGTTCCCAGATCTTGTGCGCGTTGCCCATGAGGGCCGAGGCCGGATGCTCACCGCGCAGCCCGAGAGGTCCGTTGAACCCGCTGGGATAGTTGCCGGAATCACCGGCCGACACATGGCCGAGGAAAGCCTCCTCACCGTGGGCCTGCATCCGCAAGATACCCATGTGCCCCTCGCTGAAAAAAGCTTCCCACGCCTTGTGGGCGATCTCCCGTTCGGTCATGCCGGGACGGATCACGGTCGGCAAAATGTCGTAAAGGCAACGATGGTGCTTCGCGCCGCAACGGCGAAGAATGTCGAGCTCGAATTCCGATTTGACCATCCGGGCCAAGGCCACGGCATGGTCGCCGGACACGATGGCGTAATCCTTGAGCTTGTCGGCCAGCATGGTTCCGAGTTGCCAGGTGAGCCCGGACATTACCGCGGCCAGGGTCGGCGTGAAGGGGCTGCCCGCGTCGGCGCACAGGCCGGGCAGTTCGGAATAGGACTTGAACGGCAGAATATGCTTCACTCCGGCTTCAAGACGGGCGCGGTTGACGCCTTTGCGGATCAGCAGCACGGAATCGCCGGAAAGGGGGAGCCAAAGCACGCCCTGGCCAAAGGTGCCGGTCAGGTAATAAATATTCAGCCGGGAGAACACGAGAATCCCCCCCGCTCCGGGAGCGACGGCCTGGAGGTGATGCCGGACGGAATCCCGGCGGCGCTTGAGTTCCTCTTCGGGGATGCGGGCTATGGCTTCGAACATAGGGGGGCTCCTTCGGGGATATATCGACTAGGCAACCGGAAAGGTTTGCTGTACAAGGACTGTCTCAATCTACGAGGTGTCAAAAATGCTGATCGACATGAAAGAGCTAGCTCCCCTGCTGCGCGAGGTCAAGACCATCGCAGTTGTCGGGGCGGTGGACAAACCGGGCCGTCCCGTGGACATGGTCGGCCGGGCGCTCATCGAAATGGGCTTCACGGTCATCCCGGTCCACCCCAAACGCAGCGACGTATGGGGACTGCCCACCTATGCCTCCCTGGGCGACATTCCGACGCCGGTGGACATGGTGGACCTGTTCCGGTCGCCGCAGTTCTGCCCCGAGCACGCCCGCGAGGTGCTGGCCATGTCCCCCCTGCCCAGGATTTTCTGGATGCAGTCCGGCATCACCAGCCCTGAGGCCCGGGAAATCCTGTCGGGAAGCGGCATTACCGTAGTTGAAGACCGATGCAGCAAAGTCGAGATGCAAGCCATGGGGATCCGCAGATGACCGAGAACGCCTTCGAATGCCGCATGTGCGGCCACTGCTGCCAGGGCGAGGGCGGCATCGTCATGACCGCCAAGGACCGCGAACGCCTGGCCGCCTTCCTGGGGATCGGCACGGACGAATTGGTCTCCCGATACGCCCACACGCGCGGCGGCAAGATTCACCTCAACGTGGGCGAAAACAACTACTGCGTATTTTTCAAGGACGGTTGCGGCGTGCATCCCGGACGCCCCGACATCTGCCGGGCCTGGCCGTATTTCCGAGGCAATCTCATCGACAAGACCAGCTGGGAAATGATCCAGGATTACTGTCCCGGCGTGAATCCCGCCGCCGGCCATGAGGAATTCGTCCGCCAGGGGCGCGCCTATTTGCGCAAGGAAGACCTTTTGCGCTATGATCCCGAATCTTCGCCCAACGCATTGATTTCCGACGAGTAACCAAGGACGCGCCTCATGAATCTCCAGGAGTGCCTCAAGGAGCTTCAGCTCGCCCCAGGGGCGAACCTGGAAGAGGTCAAGTCCGCCTTCCGCAAACTGGCCTTCAAATACCACCCGGACCTCAACCCGAGCGCTTCCGCCGCCGAGCGGTTCCGTGTGGTCAACGAGGCCTATGTTACGGCAAGGAAGCTCCTTGATGCGGACGGCCCCTCTTCTTCCGCCTCTTCCGGCCCCGAGACGGGAGGCCCCAAGGCAAAACGCGAGGAAGGCGCCAAGGCCTACGCCCGCCAGCAGCGCAGGACGGCCCAGCCCGAAGCGGAAAAGAAACAGCGCTCCACCAGGGCCAAGACCCAGAGATATTACTACAAGGAAGAAGAGGTTCTGAGGACCATCCTCAACGATCCCTTCGCCAAGAAGGTTTTCGAGGATATCTACTCGCAGATTCGAAAGGACAAGCCCGGCTATCGCGGCCCGCTTGAACTGAAAAAGCGGAGCCTTCAACTCCACTGGGGCGAAAGGACCATCAACCTCGACTTCTCCAAGGGCGTCAAGGGGTGGCTCAAGAGCCAGATGGACTTCGAGCAGACCGTCCATTACCCGGCCTCCCATCTCATGCCCGGCCGGAAAATCCGCATCTCGGTGGAACGCCCTTTCACGAAGGGGGCCAAAACCATCGAAATAACCTTGCCCCACGACTTCGTGGTCGGCCGTCCCATCAGGCTCAAGGGATTGGGCCGCAAGCTGGGCCCCTTCAAAGGGGATCTCCTGCTGCGCATCCTCGGAAAGTAGCCGCTTGGCCGCGCCCTCAGCGCTCCTCTCAACTGCCCGCCGCAACGGGCGTTTGCCAATCCTGGCATACATTTTTGAGGCTAAAATAAAAGCCTTGTTTTCCCCCGCTATTTTTACTAGTCGCTGTAGCATACCGAGTTTCAAGCGGAGGAACCAATGCTCGCCATCTTCGATTACAAGGCGGGGAACCAGACCAGTGTCCACAGGGCATTGGAGCACCTGGGCATCCCGAATGAAATTACCAACGATCCCGAAAAACTGGACAAGGCCATCGGCATCATCTTCCCCGGCGTCGGCGCGGCAGGCCAGGCCATGGAGGAACTCGAATCCGGCGGCCTGGACGAAGTCATCAAGAAACTCATCTGGCAGAAAAAGCCGGTGCTCGGCATCTGCGTCGGCTGCCAGATTCTCCTGGACTACTCCGAAGAAAACGACACCAAGGCCCTGGAAGTAATTCCCGGCGAATGCCGCCTCTTCAATCCCTCCTGGGTTGATTACGAGGACATCTCCATCCGCGTTCCCCACATGGGCTGGAACCAGGTGGAACTCCTCCAGGACTGCGAGCTCTTCGAGGGCATCGACCCGGACGCCGACTTCTACTTCGTCCACAGTTACTATCCGGCTCCGAAGGAAGAGTTCGTCATCGGCACCACCCGCTACGGCATCGACTTCTGCTCCGTGCACGGCCGCAAGGGTCTTTGGGCGGTCCAGTTCCACCCGGAAAAAAGCGGACGCCCCGGCCTGCGGATGCTCAGGAACTTCTACAACTACTGTCTGGAGGCCGCCGATGCTGAGTAAACGCGTCATTCCCTGCCTCGACGTGCGCAACGGCCGTCTGACCAAGGGCATCAAATTCGAAGGCAACGTGGACATCGGCGACCCTGTCGAGTCCGCCAGAAGATATTACGAGGAAGGCGCGGACGAGATCGTCTTCTATGACATCACCGCATCCCACGAGGCGCGCGGCATCTTTCTCGACGTGGTTGAAAAAGTCGCGTCCCAGATCTTCATTCCGTTTTCCGTCGGCGGCGGCATCAACTCCGTCGACGACATGCGCGACGTGCTCGTCGCCGGTGCGGAAAAGGTCTCGGTCAACTCCGGCGCGGTCAAGAACCCGGACATCATCAGCGAGGGCGCGGCCCGATTCGGCTCCCAGTGCGTGGTGCTCGGCATGGACGTCAAGCGCGTGCCCGTCTCCGAAAATATTCCCTCCGGCTTCGAAATCGTCATCCACGGCGGCCGCAAATACATGGGCATGGACGCCATCGAATGGGCCAAAACCGGCGAGGCTTTGGGCGCGGGCGAAATCTGCCTCAATTCCATCGACGCGGACGGGGTCAAAAACGGCTACGACCTGGAGCTGACCCGTCTGGTGGCCGAGGCCGTGACCATCCCGGTCATCGCCTCCGGCGGCGCGGGCAACCCGCAGCACATGGTCGATGCCGTCACCGAGGGCAAAGCCACCGCCGCCCTCATCGCCTCCATCGTCCACTATGGCGAATACACCATACCAGAAATCAAGAAATACATGTCCGAGCACGGCGTCCAGACCCGCATGGTCTGGTAGCGAAAACACGGACAGCAGCGTAAAGAAAGGAACTTATAAATGTAACTCCCCGCTTTCGCGGCAGGACGCTGCGGATCGAGGAAATACCCGCGCCGAAGGCGCATACAGGGGATGCAAGGGTGCGAGCCCTTGCCCGCCGAAGGCGGAATCATCCGACTATTGCCGCAAAACGGCTTTCAACGCCTGATTTCCGTCTTCGAGGAGTTAAGGAATAGTTTTAAAAAAGCCCCGCCGGTTCATCCGACGGGGCTTTTCGCATTCTCTTGAACGATTCGTCCGGCTACTCGGCCCGGAAGGTCCCGCTCTTGCCTCCGGATTTGAATACCAGTCGGCAATTGTCGATGACGATATCCTTCTGGACCGCCTTGCACATGTCGTAGATGGTGGCGGCCGCAACCTGGCAGCCGATAAGGGCCTCCATCTCGACACCGGTCTTGTAGGCGGTGCGAACCTCGCATTCGAGCTCAATGGTCGAGTCGGCATCCATCACGTTGAAACGGACGTCGATGTAGCTGATCGGCAGGGGGTGGCACATGGGTATGAGATCGGCGGTGCGCTTGGCGGCCTGGATGCCCGCGATCTTGGCCGTGGTCAACACGTCGCCCTTGGGCAGCGCGTTCTCCTTGAGCAGCCTCATGGTCTCCGGCGCAAGCCTGACGAGACCACGGACTATCGCGGTGCGGTTCGTGTCGTTCTTGGCGGATACGTCCACCATGCGGGCATTGCCGTCCTGATCCATGTGCGAAAAGCCGTCTGCCATCGTCTACTCTCCCATGACCTTGCTCTTGGCCTTCTTGAAAAAGCCCTTGGCCCGATTGCTCAGTTTTCCGACCTCGATCTCGGCGAACTCCCGGAGCAGTTCCTCCTGGCGGCTGTTCAGGCGGGAAGGCGTCTTCACGCGAACCTCCACGAGCAGATCGCCGTTCTGGGTCGAACCGAGATGGGGCAGACCCAGGCCACGCAGCCGAAAAATCTCGCCGGACTGGGTGCCGCTGGGGATGTCCAGATTTACCGGTTCATCCAAGGTGGGCACTTCGAGACGATATCCCAGCGCGGCCTCGACCATGGAGATTTCACGGCTGATGACAAGGTTCTGGCCCTGGCGCTCGAAGGTGTCGTCCGGCGCGACCCGGATGACCACATAGAGGTCGCCCGGAGGGCCGCCGTTGACGCCCGCCTCGCCCTCGCCGCGCAAACGCAGGCGGGAGTTGTTGTCCACGCCGGCCGGAATGCGGACGTTGAGATCCTTGTTCTTGATGACCGTACCACGCCCCATGCAGGTGTCGCACGGATCGGTAATCAGCGTGCCGGTGCCGCGACAATTGGGACAGGTGGCGGAAATACGGAAAAAGCCCTGGGACTGCTGCACGGTGCCGGAGCCGCCGCATTGGGGGCAGGTTTCGGGCGAGGAACCCGGGGCCGCACCGCTGCCGTCGCAGGCCTCGCAGGAAACTTCCACGGGAATCTTGATGCCGACCTCGGTACCCTTGGCCGCATCCCTGAAGGATATCTCCAGGTTGTAGCGGAGATCCGAACCGGCCCTGGGGCGATTGGCGCCGCCGCGGCCCGCCGTGGAAAATCCGAAGACCTCGCCGAAAATGTCGCTGAAGGCCCCGAATATGTCCTCATTGCTGGAGAAACCGGAAAAGCCGTGACCGTTCATGCCGTCATGGCCGAACCGATCATACGTCTGACGCTTCTCCTGATTGCCCAAGACCTCATAGGCCTCCGCAGCCTCCTTGAACTTGGATTCTGCGTCGGGATCATCCGGGTTGCGGTCGGGATGATACTTGAAGGCCAGCTTTCGATAAGCCGTCTTGATCTCGTCCTGGGTGGCGGTCCGCTCCACTGCCAGGACTTCGTAATAGTCGCGTTTGGACATGGTCGGGTACTAGGCTTCCTCGGTTTCGGCAGAATGAAGGTGCAGGTCGGTGGAGGTATCGGGAACGACCTTGGAGGCCGCTATCTCGCGCAGGGCGGTGACCACTTCCTTATTTCTGGTTTCGACCAGCGGCTCATAGCCTTCGCGGTACTGCTTGACCCTCTTGATGGCCATCTGGGTGATGAGAAAACGATTGCTCACTTTTGCCAGACAATCTTCTACGGTGATCCTTGCCATGATATTCTCCTTGAGACTTCGTTTGAAGCGCCGTTATTTCTATTCAACGATCGGACCAGCCGGGAACAGGCCCTGCAAGTCCTTGAGCAGCCGGGCGGAAACGGGATAATACATGCCGTCCCCATTTTTCATCCAGCATTGTCCCTGCGGCAGCTTCGGGTCGGCGTAGAAGGTCATCTCCTTCAACTCCTTCCCGTCACGGTCCAGCAGGCGGCAATGCATGAGCTTCACAGCAGTGGCGGCCAGGTTGTTCAGCGGCAGCGCCTCGAACTGTAATTCAGTAAATCGCCAGAGCGCCATGTCAATGCCGGGAATGACTTTTTCCGTGCCGACGGCCCGCCATCCGGCATTCTCCCGCACGACGGCATAGCGGCGATCCCCGTTGGTGACGACGAATGTGGCCACCTGGCCGATGTCCAGGGTGAACACGTTCCGGCCCTGAACGTCGAACGCGCTCTTCACAAGCTGGCTGACGCTTTCCGCATCGAGCAAAAAAGGCACCGTCAGCCATGACGAACGCCCGTAAAAATGCTTGGGATCACCCTCGATGGTGAAGAACTCCACCGAAGAAGGCTCCTTGGCTCCACCGGACCAGACTTTGATGGTCAGAGCGGCCATGCCCTTTTCGCCGCCCTCGGGCTCGGGCTCGAGCACCAGCCCGCCCGCGCGAAGCAGAGCCAGGGCGTGCACGTAAAGCTTGAGCTCGGAACCGGCCGCCTCCTTATCCTTGAGATAGCCGGGCAGGGTGAAATAAAATCCTTTCTTGCCGCGCTTAACCACCCAACTGGAACCGAAGGGCTGCACGAGCTGCACCTGGCTGACCTGCTCCTCGTTGAAACGAAAAACCCTGGTGTCGAGGAAGTAGGTTGTCGGAAGCGCGAGCCGTTCAAAGACGTCGCCCACGAATTCGAACGCCAAATCCGGAGTTTCCGAGTTCCAGCCATACGTCCTGCCGCTTTCGTCCTTCGAAAACCGGAGACTCAGAGGGGCGCTCACGTCCTTGAGGCGGATGACGAGCATCAGGCCGGGGTCTTCAAGGCCGTATTGCCGCTGTACATCGCCCTGCTCGCCTTCCAGCGAGAGTAGCGGAGCCAGTTGGGTAATCCTTTCGAAATAGTCCCAAACCCTGCCGCGCAACGCCTTGGCGGAGACGCTCCCTTCCCCGCCGGGAATCTGCATGTCCCAAAGGCCGTCCCGGGCAACGAGGGTATAGACGTTCCCCTCCATAACGACCTGCACCGACTGGGCTTTATCCAGGGAATGCCCGAGCCAGCGGAACGCCTTGACGCGCTCGTCCACGCTGGTCCTGTACCAATACGCGCCCCCGGCCAAAGCGGCCACGAGCACAATGGCGACAAGGAACAGTAAACGTCTCAAAACAGGCATCCTCCGGGGGGACCTTGTTTCGGCCTCGGGCGTTCTTCCGGACCGTGACGCGAAAGCTTGTAAAGCTGCCTCAAAGGGGCTTGCAAGTCAAGCGGGAATGCACTATCCCCCTTAGCTGGCCCGCCCTGCATACCAGATAGAAAGGAAGAAAAACAGATGGCCTCATGGGGCAAACTCACCTTCGCTCAGAAAAAATGCGTCACCGCCACCGGCAAACTCATGCAGCGAACCGGCATGGTTTCGGAAGGAGCGCGCATCGGCCTGGCCATCTCCGGCGGGGTCGACAGCTTCCTCATGCTCAAGGTCATGACCATCCGCAAGGCCATCATGCCCTTTCCCGTGGAACTCATGGTCCTGCACGTAAACCCCGGATTCTCCCCGGAATCCCACGAGCCGCTGGTCCGATGGTGCGCCGACAACGGCCTGGCCGCACACATCGAACTGACGGACTTCGGCCCCCGCGCCCATACCGAGGAGAACCGCAAGAACTCGCCCTGCTTCTGGTGCGCCATGCAGCGCCGCAAGCGGCTGTTCGAGCTGTGCCGCGACTACGGCCTGACGCATCTCGCCTTCGGCCACAATGCGGACGACAATGTCGTCACGTTCTTCATGAACATGGTGCAGAACGGACGCGCCGACGGCCTGTCGGCCAACGAACCGTTTTTCGGCGGGAAGCTGAACGTCATCCGGCCCACCATGCTCCTGGACAAGAAGACCGTCATAAAAGCGGCCACGCAGTGGGAACTGCCTATTTGGGAAAACGTCTGCCCCTCAAACGGATTCACCAAACGTGATGAAATCCACGAATGGCTCAGAACCATGTGGCGTCAGGATAAACGCATAAAAAACAATATCTTCAACGCCGTAACGAGACAACAAGTCGACTTGACAAGCAAAAAAGTCTAGACTAAAAGTACACAAGCCTCAGAGCTGGCTGCTCCTCAAAACATGTAACATCCTGGAAAGGTAATGCTTTTCCGAAAATACCACATAGTTGTCTTTAAGGACAAACAAGGGTCGTGCAGGAAATTTCAGCTCCGGGGCTGGTTTATCGCATTCCTTGTCGTGCTGACCGTCACCATGGCCGCCGGCAACGTGATTCTTTGGAAAAACTACGCCGAGCACTCGCGCATCGAACAAGGTCTGAACATAGCCGAAAAGACCGTTCAAGAGCAAAAAACCCAGCTACTCAGCCTCTCCCAGAAAATCACCGCCCTGCAAAGCAATCTGAACCGCATCCGGGACTTCGACTCCAAACTGCGCGTCATGATAAACTTGGATCAGGACGGCAGCCAGGCCGCCGCCCCCAAAGGCGGGCCCGCCAACGACAATTTTTCCAAGGGCTACCTGCCCCTCTACCGGCAGGAACTTCTCGCCCGCAAGATGCATGAATTTCTCCGCCAGTTGAATGTGGAGGCGCGCCTTGAAGAGGTCCGCCAGCAGGAGATCATGCACACCCTGCGCAGCAACCAGAACATCCTCGAAGCCACCCCGTCCATCTGGCCGACATCCGGCTGGGTGACATCGGGCTTCGCCTGGCGCTCCTCGCCCTTTACCGGGAAGCGCGAATTCCATAAGGGTCTGGACATCTCCGCCCCCAGGGGCACTCCGGTGTATGCACCGGCGCGCGGGGCCGTGACTTTCGCCGGACGCGACGGCTCCTACGGCCTGTCCATCCGTCTGAAACACAACTCCAGCCTGTCCACCCGTTTTGCGCACCTCAACCGCATCGCCATCAAGAGCGGTCAGGAAGTCACGAGGGGCGAACTCATCGGCTACGTCGGCAATACGGGCCGCTCCACCGGCCCCCACCTCCATTACGAGGTCCGCCTGAACGGCGTGCCGGTGAACCCGAAACGGTACATCCTCAACTAACCGGCCATCGGTTCGCGAATGTCCCAGGCCCTTTTGGAATGCGATGTTCCAAGAGGGCCTGTCTTTTGCGGGCCGAACCGGATGACGCCCGGCTTGGTTCGGGTTTTGCATTGAGTCGGCAATGGAGATTTTCGGATTCAACCCGGGCGACATGCTCAGCTTCTTCCTGACGCTCTTTCGCATCAGCGTCGTACTCTTTCTGCTGCCCTTTTTCGGCGGGGCGTCCATCCCCCGGCCCATCAAGGGCGCCCTGGTTTTGGTGCTGTCCATGGCGCTGTGGCCGCAACTCTCCTTCCCCGGCTCCATGATGCCCACCGGCTGGAACATCGTCATCATGTTCCTCGGTGAACTGGTGCTCGGGCTGATCCTCGGAATGCTCGTCAATTTTCTGTTCGCAGCGGTTCAGCTCGGTGGCCAGATCATCGGATTCCAAATGGGATTCGCCATGGTCAACGTGGTCGACCCCATCACCGGCACGAGCAATGCGGTTTCAGCCCACTTCCTCTACATGTGCACCATGTTGACGTTCCTCGTCCTCAACGGCCACCTGTACCTTCTCAAGGCCGTGGGCATGAGCTTCCAGTATATTCCGCCGGGAACGCTTCTCCTTCACCCAGAACTGGCCAAGGACATCTTCCACTTCTCCAACCTGATGTTCACCCTGGCCATCAAGATCGCGGCCCCGGTCATGGCCGCCCTGTTCCTGGTGGACCTCGCCCTGGCGCTCATCTCCCGGGCCGCGCCGCAGATGCATGTGCTCATCCTCGGCTTCCCCATCAAGATCACCGTGGGTTTCTTCTTCCTCGGCTTCATTTTCAGCATCATGGCCCTGTATGTGGGCGACTTCCTGACAGGCCTGAACAACATGTACGAAAACGTCATGAAATTCGGGGATTCCATTATTCCTTAAGGAGAATTCGCCATGATCGGCCAGGAAGATCCGAGTAAAACCGAACGAGCCACGGAAAAGCGGCGGACGAAGCAACGCGAAGAGGGCAACGTCGCCAAAGGCGACGAAATCACCAAGGTGATGGTCCTCCTCTCCGGCGTGCTGATCCTGCGCGCCATGATCGGTTTTTACAGCGAGCAATTCACCGAGATTTACCGTTGGACCTTCCTGGAGGCGATCAACTTCACCGTCGACAAGCCCATGGCCTACACGCTGTTCTCCTGGGGCTTGAAAAAGATGGCGCTGCTGGTGGTGCCGTTCATGCTGGTCATCGCTTTCGTGTCCTTTCTGACCATGCGCCTGCAGGTGGGCTCGCTGTGGACCACCAAGCCGTTGAAACCAAAATTCGGCAAGCTCTTCAATATCATGCGCGGCGTCAAAAAAATCATGCTCAGCCCCGACGCCCTCATCAAGCTGGCGAAAAGCATCCTCCAGGCAATGGCCGTGGCCATAGCCCCCTACATCGTCATCCGCCAGGAGCTGCCCAATCTGCTGCCCCTGTTCCACGCCAACGTTCATGGCATCATCGTCTTCATCCTGTCCGTCGGATACAAGATGGTCTGCTACGCGCTGATCCCCATGTTCATCATCGCCATCGTGGACCTCTGGTACCAGCGATGGAACTACGAAGAGCAGATCAAGATGACCAAGGACGAAATCAAGGACGAGCGCAAGCAGATGGAAGGCGATCCCCGGATCAAACAGAAACAGCGCCAGAAGATGATGGAGATGATGGCCTCGCGCATGTTCCAGGACATCCCCAAGGCGGACGTGGTCATCACCAACCCGACCCACTACGCCGTGGCCTTGCAGTACGACCGCATAAAAGCCCCCGCTCCCCTGGTGCTGGCCAAGGGCGTGAACAAGGTTGCCGAACGAATCAAGGAAGTTGCGCGGGAAAACTCCATCCCCATCGAAGAGAACCGACCCTTGGCACAGGCTTTGTATAAACAGGTTGAAATCGGTGAAACCATCCCGGAGGAAATGTTTCAGGCCGTTGCCGCCATCCTGGCGAAGCTGGAGAAATTCAAGCATCGCCAATAATTGCGGGGACCTGACACCCTCCACAGGGGAAAAAGCCCAACTGTCCGAGAGGTGTCAAAAACATGGCCCAGCCTTCAGCCAAGTCCGCAATTCCGAAAATCGACTACGCCAAATTCGCCAAGCAGGGCGACATCCTTCTCGCGGGCGGCGTGGTGGTCATCCTCTTCGTGATGCTCATTCCCCTGCCCACCCCGTTCATCGATTTCATGCTCTCGGTCTCCATTTCCCTGGGCCTGGTCATCCTGGTGACGTCCATGTTCATGACCTCGCCCCTTGAATTCTCCATCTTCCCTTCACTGCTTCTGGTCACCACCCTGCTCCGCCTCGCCCTGAACGTGGCCACGACCAGGGCCATCCTGCTGCACGGAGACGAAGGCACTTCGGCAGCGGGTTCGGTCATTCAGAGTTTCGGCGAGTTCGTTGTCGGGGGCAATTACGTCATCGGCATCGTCATTTTCATGATTCTGTTCATCCTGAACAAGACCGTCATCGTCACCGGTACCACCCGCATCGCCGAAGTGGCCGCCCGATTCACCCTGGACGCCATGCCGGGTAAGCAGATGGCCATCGAGGCCGACCTCAACGCCGGGCTCATCGATGAAGCGCAGGCCACCAAAAAACGCGATGACCTGCGCCGGGAGGCCGACTTCTACGGCGCCATGGACGGCGCGGGCAAATTCGTTTCCGGAGACGTCAAGGCGGGCCTGATGATTACCGCCATCAACATCATAGGCGGCTTCCTCATCGGCGTGCTCCAAAAGGATATGGAGTGGATGGATGCGGCCCAGACCTACACCCTGCTGACCATCGGCGACGGCCTGGTGGCCACCATCCCCTCGCTCATCATCTCCACCTCGGCGGGCATCATCGTTTCCCGCGCGGCAGCCGAAGCCAAAATGGGCGAGGAATTCATCGGGCAGCTCTCCTTCCATCACAGGGCCCTCAAACTCGTCTCCGGCATCCTGGTCATTTTCGGCATCGTGCCCGGTATGCCGACCCTGCCCTTCCTGACCCTGGCCGCCATAGTTTACGGCGTAGGGCATATTTCGTCCAAACAGCAGCACGGTTTCGCCGTGGAGCAGGAGGAAAAGGAGCAGAAGCAACCCGCCACCCTGGACACCCCGGAGGAAGTCCAGGCCCTGCTTCCCCTGGACCAACTGGAACTCGAAGTCGGTTACGGACTCATCCCCCTGGTGGACGAAGAGCAAAGCGGCAATCTGTTGTCGCGCATCCGCTCCATCCGCCGCCAGTTCGCCCTGGACATGGGCGTGGTCATCCCGTCCCTGCACCTGCGCGACAACCTGCAACTCAAGCCCGGCGAATACCGCGTGCTCATCAAGGGCAACCCCGTGGCCAGCGCCGAACTGCTCATCGACCATTATCTGGCCATGGACCCCGGCGACGCCAGGCACCGCATCGAGGGCGTGGAAACAGTGGAGCCCGCCTTCAACCTTCCGGCCGTATGGATTCCCGGAGCACAGAAAGAAGAGGCCATGCTGGCGGGCTACACCGTTGTCGACCCGTCCACGGTCATCGCCACCCACCTGACCGAAGTCTTCCGGCGCAACCTGCATGAATTCCTGGGACGGCAGGAAACCCAGGAACTGCTCAACAACCTTTCCAAGCGCGCTCCCAAGGCGGTGGAATCCCTGGTGCCCGCAGTGCTCAGCCTCGGCGGAGTCCAGAAGGTCCTCCAGGCACTGGTCCAGGAGAACGTGTCCATCCGCGACCTTCTGACCATCGTGGAAACCCTGGCGGACTACGGCGTCGCCACCCAGGACCCCACGCAGCTCACGGAATATGTGCGCGCCCGCATGGGCCGGACCATCGTCAAACCGTATCTTGGAGAAAACGGGGTGTTGCCCATCATCACCCTGAATCCGAAAATCGACGAAATCCTGAACCACGCCATGCGGCCGGCCGAACAGGGCGGCTACCTGGCTCTCGAGCCCGGCGTGGCGCAACAGATCATCCAAGCCATCAACCGCTCCACCGAGGACGCCATGGTGGCAGACGGCCAGCCCATCCTGCTGGTCACCCCGCAGCTCAGATCGCAACTGGCGCAGCTCCTGAACAGGTTCATCCCGACACTCCCGGTCATCTCCCAGGCCGAGATTCCGGCGGACGTCAAAATCCAGTCAGTCGCAACCGTTGAAATCTAGGACCCATTATGAAAATGAAGACGTACAGGGCCGCCACCTCCACGGCAGCCTTCGCAAAGGTCAAATCCGAACTCGGCAACGAGGCCGTGATACTGTCCAACAAAACCGTCGTTGAAAACGGGTGCAAGTGCTGCGAAATCGTTGCCGCGGTGGAAAGCGAGCCTGTCCGGCCCCAGCGGCACAGCAAGGAAAGCGTGGTCGACGCCGCCCTGCGCGACTCGGTGGGCTGGCAGCGGGAATGGAGCCAGATCAAGGGACAGATAATGGCCCTGATGAAGCCGCAGATGGATCCGTCCAAGCTCACGCCCAAACAACGCATCGCCTTGGAATATTTGGAACGCGAGGAAGTGAACGAGCGGGTCCTGACACACATCTACTGCACCATGCGCGAAACCCGCGACTGCCCGGTCATGACCGCTCTGGACCCGCTTATCAAGGCTACCCCGTTCCGGGCCGAGACCTGGACCAATACCTTTCACGCCTTCGCCGGTCCCGGCGGCGCCGGGAAAACCTCAAGCCTGGTGCGGCTCGCCCTGCGCATGAAAAAGGAACGCCCCGGCATGAGGCTGTGCCTGGCCACCGCCGACGGCGGCCGGGGCAAAGGCCGCCTGGTCCTCAAGCATTACGCCGAATTAAGCGGCCTGGCCTTCCGGGAAATCATCACCAAGGAGGACTTCACCCTGCTGCGTGAGGAATCCCGACGGTTCGACATGATCCTCATAGACCTGCCCGGCCTGTCCGGCCGGACAACTCTCGAAGAGTGGTCGCGGCTCTACGGGCTGGATGAATGCCGAGACCTGTCCATTCACCTTGTTTTGAACCCCTATTACAGCACGGCGCAATTCGAACGATTCGTGGACAAATACAAAAGTGAACAACTAGCAAGCGTTATCTGGACGAAACTCGATGAAGCCTGTACATTCGGAGCAGTGTTGAACATGGCTTTCGCCAGCGGACTGCCGGTATCCGCCCTGTCCTTTGGGCCGGGCATCAAAAACAGCATCCGCCCGGCTTCGGAAGAGATGATCTGGCGGCTCATGTTCATGCGCACGTTGCCCGACGGCAACAAACAACCCTAAGGAGCACGGCACACGTTATGAGCTCGCATCTTCCCCTGGTCCTCTCCGTCACCTCCGGCAAGGGAGGCGTAGGCAAGACCAACATGTCGGTCAATCTGGCCTACTCCCTGAGCGCCGCAGGCAAGAACGTGGTCCTTCTGGACGCCGACCTGGGCCTGGCCAACGTGGACGTCATCCTCGGGCTTGCGCCCCAGTACAATCTCTTCCACCTGTTCCACGAGGACATGACCCTGGACCGGATTCTCTACGACACGCCTTACGGATTCCGCATCCTTCCCGCCTCGTCGGGCGTAAGCGACATGGTCAACCTGGACAAGGGGCAGAAGCTCGACCTGCTGGACGCCATGGACTCCCTCGAGGACAATGTGGACTACCTCATCGTGGACACGGGCGCGGGCATCAACGACAACGTGCTCTATTTCAACCTGGCCGTGCAGGAACGGCTGCTCATCATCACTCCCGAACCGACATCCCTGACCGACGCCTACGCGCTCATCAAGGTCCTCAAGCTCCACCACGGTGTGGAGAAATTCCGGGTGCTGGTGAACATGGTCAAGGACGTGAAGATGGCCCGCGAGGTGTACCTCAAGCTCCTGAACGCCTGCGACCACTTTCTCGACGGCATTTCCCTGGACCTGGTCGGCTTCGTTCCCTTCGACCAGAACGTGCGCAACTCTGTCATCGCGCAAACCCCGTTCTGCCACAAATTTCCCAAGACCCCGGCCAGCGTGGCCGTCCGGCAGACGGCCCAGAAAATCAAAACCTGGCAAGTAACCCCCAACACCGATGGCAATATTAAATTCTTCTGGAAGAAGCTCCTCTTCCACGAACGATCCGTGGCTTGAGCTGGAACAGGGCGTCAGGCACTGGGACGATTTTTCGCCGAGGGACCGGGAAAACATCGTCCGATATTACGCGCCCAAAATCCGCATCCTGGCCCTGCGGCTCAAGGCGAAGCTGCCCCAGAGCGTTGAGCTCAATGAGCTCATCAGCGCGGGCAGCCTCGGCCTTCTGGACGCCCTCGGAAAATTCAACCCCGAACTGGGGATCAAGTTCGACACCTATTCGGAAAACCGCATCAAGGGGGCCATGCTCGACGAACTGCGCCGCATGGACTGGTTTTCCCGGGGACTGCGCCAGAAGGTCAAGGTGCTCGAAGACTCCATGCGCCAGATCGAGCATGAGACCGGCTCTCCCGCAACCACCGAACAACTCTGCGAAATGACGGGCATGTCGGACCGGGAGGTCCAGCAGGGGCTCGAAGCCCTGAACAACCAGGTCTGCCTGAGCCTCGATTCCTTTCAGGACAACCTCATCGGCCCCAAAAAGATGACGGACAACGAGCCGTTCCAGTCGGCCGCCTTCCAGGAGATTGTTGACAAAGTAGCCAATCTCATTGAAGAATTGACTCCAAGAGAAAAATTGGTCATATCTCTTTATTACGGAGAGGAGTTGAACATGAAGGAGACCGCCGAGGTTATGGACATAACCGAAGGCCGTGTTTCCCAGCTCCACTCCCAAGCCTTGAATAAATTGAGAAAAACGTTCAGAGCTCGCTACGAAAACGAGTAGAACTCATGAAAGGAGACTTTCAATGGCGTACGATACCAACATGCGCATCCTGGTTGTAGACGACTTTTCCACCATGCGTAAAATCATCAAGAACATCCTGCGCCAACTGGGCTTCAACAACATCGTCGAAGCCGACGACGGCTCCACCGCATGGGAAGTGCTGAACAAGGACAACATCGATTTCATCGTTTCCGACTGGAACATGCCCACCATGTCGGGCATCGAACTGCTCCGCAAGGTGCGCGCCAGCGAGGAATATTCCGACATTCCCTTCCTGATGGTCACCGCCGAGGCCCAGCAGGAAAACATTATCGAGGCCGTCCAGGCCAAGGTGTCCAACTACATCGTCAAGCCGTTCACTCCCGAAACCCTGGGCCAGAAGATCGAAAAAATCTTCGCCTAAATCCGTAGCCTGTTAGGCGTATGCCATGGTTCTGCTCGTCCCGGATGATGCCGATGAAGTAACCGACGCTCCCGCGGAACAACGGAAAGCGGAGCTGGACGACGCTTCGACGAGCAGAGCCACGCAAAAGGTCGATCTCGACCTCGATGACGCCCCCTTCCTCGAAGATGAAGATGAGGAAGAGGAAATCGCGGATATCGAGGTTGAAACGCCGATTCTCGCGGAGGACAAGCCCAAGTCGGGCTTTGCCGCCCTGCTCAAGAACAAATACGTGCTCATGGGCCTGGGCGTCATTCTCGTCCTGCTCGTCGTCATAGTCGTTCTCCTCCTGCGCGAACCTGAAACGCAGCTCCCGCCGCCTCCTCCGCCTGCTGCGGAAAAAACGGATATTCCCGAGCCTGAACCGGCCGCGGAGGCTACGCCCCAGATCATCATCAAGCTCGACCCGTTCCTCATCGAACAAAGGGACAGGAAGGGCGACATCAGGTTCCTTGAAGTCAGCATCCTTCTGTCCACCGAAGACGAAGGGCTGGCGCGCCAGTTCAAACAGGAGACGTTTGCCGTTCGCAACGCCCTGTTCTATTATCTCAAGAATAAGGATCTCCAGTTCCTGTCCGATAAGGAAAACAGCGAGAGACTAAAAAAGGAACTGCTGGTAATCGTCAACCAGTACATGGGGTTCGGTCAGTTCGACACGTTGATGTTCGAACAATATCTTGTGAGGTGATCCATGAGCTCAACGCCGTTGGACCTGCCAATTCTCATATCGCAACTGCCTTTCGTGCAGAAGATCGCCCATGCGGAAAAGGCCAAGCCCGAGGTCAACAGGCTGCTTTTCGGCCCGCTCATCCAGGAACAGCTTCGCCAGCGCGAAGGCACGGTCCAGCAAGTTCAAAAAAAGACCGCCACGGACCCCGTGGACCGCGATGGCCACAACAACCAGCGGCAGGAAGCCGCCTCGGAGCGCAAGGACCGGGAACGGGACGAGGACGCTCCTGAAACCGGGGCGTCCGACGGCTCCCCATGGTCCGGCAATATCGTTAACGTCAAGATATGACCCCGAAAGGGGCAAACCATACCATGTCCGATCTGCTTATCATTCTTTTCTCTCTCAGCGAAGTCGTCCTGCTCGGCGTCGTCATCGTCTTCTTCCTGCGCCTCCGCAAATCCGAGATACTCCTGAACGGACTGCACGCCAGACAGGAGGAATTCATCAAGCGCCTCCAATTCAACACCCAATTGGAAAACGAATTGGTCGCCACCTTCGAACAACGCCAGCAGGAGCTGGTCGCCCTGAACTCCCAACTGGAGCGCAAAGCCGACGAGCTCAGAAGACTCGTCAAGCTCGCCAGCGAATACGCCAAGTCCCCTCAGTTCATGCGTGAAATAATCATCCAGGGACACCGCTCCGGCAAGACACCGATGCAGCTCGCCAAATCCACAGGCCTCGGGCTGGAGGAGATCGAGCTCATCATCGACCAGGCATAGGTTGCCATGCGTATTTCCGGCTCAGGCAGCTCCGGATCGTATGGCGGTGGAGGCAGCCGGTCCGACCGTTTTCGCAACAGGCACCGGCCCGGTCAAAAAGTCCGCGGCGTGCTGCTCAAAAACCTGCCCGACTCCATGGCCTGGGTGGCAATCGACGGTGAACGGCTTCTCGCCCAGCTTGAAACCACGCATCAGGAAGGCAGCAGACTGCTCTTCCTCATCCAGCAGCTCGTTCCGAAAATCATCCTCAAGGAATTGACCGCAGGGACCGAAGCTTCGGCCGCCAATGCTCTTAGTCTCATCAGTGACTTCGACTCGGCGCGCACGCTTTTCGAAAACCGCGTTCGCCCCGCGCTCGCGCAGGCAGGTCTTGCCGGTCGTCCGCTGCCCTTGGCGGAATTTCTCACCCTGCTGGCGGAAACCCCCGTCCTTCTCGCGGCCTACCTCGACGCGGCCGACTGCGCCCGACCTTTGGGCGACGCATTGCAATCGACCGGCAAGGGACACCTCGCCTACCAACCGTGGCTCGCCCTCTATTCAAGACGTCAGATAACCATCGTCAGAGCTCGTGGCGAGAACTCGCGACTGACCGAAGCTATCGTTGAATTCGACCACAACCGCATGGGCCTGACCCGCGTACAGTTCCTCGGGAGCCCAGAGACACTGTCCTGCCGTGTCCTGCTCCAGCACCCCGAACACGCCGACGCCCTGTCGCGCTATCTCGCCTCCCGCCGACATCCGGACGCACCACTTCAAGTGCAAGTCCTCAACGTCGGCAAACTGCCTCGATCCAGCCACGCTGGCATTCTCGCGGAATTGCTCTTCAAAGCATAGCAGCACTCCCCCGCCCCCGAAGGTGCGCACAACTCATAGCCAACGGGAAAACCGCGCCGAAGGCGCATATAGGGATGCAAGGGTGCGAGCCCTTGCCCGCCGGAGGCGAAATCACCCGACTATTGCCGCGCAGCGGCTTTCAACGCCTATCTTTTTTCTTCAGGAGTTAAATGGAGAGTTCCTAAAAAGAAAGGCCCGCCTATTGGCGGGCCTTTCTCGTAATCATTTGCGATGGACTAAGCCATTGCGGGGACAGGCTGGAGCCGTTCGCGACTGGGTGCTTCCTTGGCGACAGGAGCCGACTGCACCCGTTCCTCCAGATAGAGGTCACGGTTCTCGTCCAGATGACGGAGGAAGGCGTTGTTCAAGGCGTGCCCGGAAGCGAAGACCTCGAAGCTGCCCTGGAGACGCGCACCGAACGTGGCGATGTCGCCCACAAAGTCGAGCATCTTGTGACGCACGAACTCGTCTTCAAAACGCAGCCCCTCGGCGTTGAGAATATTGTACTCGTCCAGAACCACCGCGTTGTCCAGCGAACCGCCCAGAGCCAGGCCATTGGCATGAAGGTAGTCGACTTCCTTGAGGAAACCGAAGGTGCGAGCCTTGGCGAGGTGCTGCGAGAAGTTCTCGGGGGTGATCTCCATGGACAGGTGCTGACGGCCGATACGCGGGTGAGCGAACTCAATGGTGTAGTCGAGGCGCAAGCCGTCGTAAGGGCGAGCCTTGATGTACTTGCCGTCCTGCTCGAAATCCAGGGCCTTCTTGATGGCCATGACCTTGCGCGGCTTGCTCAGCCTGCGCACACCGGCCTGCTTGAGCAGGTAGACGAAAGAGGCGGCGCTGCCGTCCATGATGGGCACTTCCTTGCCCGACACTTCGATATGGATGTTGTCGATGCCCATGCCGTTGATGGTGGCGAGCAGATGCTCGACGGTAGCCACGGTCTCACGGCCGTCACCCAGCACCGTGGCCAGGCTGGTCTCGACGACCAGGGACGGGGCGGGAGTGAGGAAAGTGGACCCGGAACCGTCGCGCAGGGCGAAGAGAATACCGGTGTCTTCCGCTGCGGGCCGAAGGACCATATCCACCTGCTTTCCGCTGTGGAGCCCAATTCCGGTGCAACGTACTGATCTATGTATAGTTGTCTGTGACATTATTCCTCCGGTTGATTAACCAATCATATAAAAGCAAGAATGATGCCACATCTATACAAAATAGTAATCACTTGATTTCACAGTATTTTTGACGAAAATTAGAATTCAAACGCGTGTTGCATTCAAGCGATTCTTTGCTTTTTTACAACACTAACCAATCAATCGTGTTGCATTTCTACGATTATTTCTTTCGCGCAACCACAACCCGATCCCATCCGGCGAGGTCTTTCAGAACCTCAACCGACTCGAATTGCGGAAAATTGTTGCCAAGAATATCTATTATCGCTTGCCCCTGGCCACAACCGATCTCCATATAGAACCGGCCGCCGCACTTGAGCATGGAAGCGACCCGGGGGAGCATCGCACGAATGTGGTCGAGCCCATCAACACCGCTGACCAGAGCGCCCGTGGGCTCGAATCCGGTCACTTCGCGGCTCGCCTCCGCAAACTCGCATTCGGTCACATAAGGCGGATTGGACAGGACCAGATCGAATTCCCCATCGAGGGTTTCTTTGGTGAAGTCAAGCAACTGAAATGCAATCCGATCCTCCACGCCATGGGCGCGCGCGTTGCCCTGAGCCACCTCAAGGGCGTCCCGGCTGATATCCACCGCCGTACAGCGCGCCAGAGGAAAAATCGAGGCGACAGTCACGGCTAATATGCCGGACCCGGTACCGAGATCGGCGAAAAGAAGAGGACGGTCCTTGGAATACGCTTTCTCAACGGCCTCGACGATATGCTCCGTTTCGGGACGAGGGATGAGCACAGCGGGCGAAACCGCAAAATCAAGCCCGTAAAATTCCTTGGACCCGAGAATGTAGGCTACCGGCTCTCCGGATTCGCGGCGGGAAATGAGAGCATCGACCGCTGCGCACTCCTCCTCGGAAAGCACTCTTCCCCGCTCCAAATTCAGCGAGAGGCGGGAGCACCCCAGAGCGCGGGCGGCAAGGAGTTCGGCGCTTAAACGAGGCGAGTCCACGCCTGACAAGCGGGACTCGCACTCTTTGAGAACTTCCTGAATATTTCGAGGCACCGGGATTCCTCGGCGCAGAGACTTAGTCGCCCTGCCGCTTGAGCGCTTCGGCCTGGAAGTAGCTGATAAGCGCATCGGTCAATTCCTGCAACTCGCCCTCCATGATCTGGGGAAGCTTGTGCAGAGTCAGGTTGATGCGGTGATCGGACACGCGGCCCTGGGGATAGTTGTAGGTACGGATACGCTCGGACCTGTCGCCGGAACCCACCTGGCTCCGACGGGCCGCTTCTTCCTCGGCCTTGGCCTTGTCCTGCTCAATCTGCAACAGACGGGAACGCAGGACCTTGAGGGCCTTGGCCTTGTTCTTGTGCTGCGACTTCTCGTCCTGGCAGATGACCACAAGCCCGGAAGGGATGTGGGTCACGCGGATGGCGGAGTCAGTGGTGTTGACCGACTGACCGCCGGGGCCTGAGGAACGGAACACATCCACTCGCAGGTCCTCGGGACGGATATCCACGTCGACCTCTTCGGCCTCGGGCATGATGGCCACGGTTACGGCGGAAGTATGAATGCGCCCCTGCGATTCGGTGGCCGGGACGCGCTGCACCCGGTGGGTGCCGGATTCGTACTTGAGTTTGCTGTAGACCTTGTCGCCGGCAATGGAGGCGATGACTTCCTTATAGCCGCCGGAACCGGTGTGGTTGGCGCTCATCTCCTCGACTTTCCAGCGGTTGATCTCGGCATACCGGGTATACATGCGGTACAGGTCGGCCGCGAACAAGGCCGCCTCGTCGCCGCCGGTGCCCGCGCGGATTTCAAGGATGATGTTCTTTTCATCCATGGGATCCTTGGGCAGCAACAGAACCTTGAGTTCCTCTTCCAACTCGGGCAGACGCTCTTCTAAATCATCAAGCTCGGCCTTGGCCATCTCCCGGATTTCCGGGTCGGAGTCGCCGAGCATCTCGCGGTTGTCTTCGAGGTCCTGCGAAAGTTGCTTGTACTGACGGAAGACCTCGACTACCTCGCCCAGGTCGGCGTGGGCCTTGGAGACCTTCTTGTACCGCTCCTGGTCGTTGAAAATATCGGGTTGAGCAAGCTCCTGCTCCAACTTTACGTATTTTTCTTCAATCTCTTCAAGCTTGCCAAACATGATCAGCACTCCTCGGCATTGACGGCGCAGCGCAAAGCGGCAATGGCCACCTCAAGCTGGCTATCGTCGGGTTCCTTGGTGGTCAACATCTGCATCATCAGCCCGGGCCAGCACATCAGTCTGCACAGGGTATTCTTGTTGTATTTACCGGCGAACTTGATCATCTCGTAGGCCACACAACTGACCGGAACCATGAGAATGAGCTTCATGCCGACGATGTACAGATGTTTGACGAAAAAATGTTCCGGAGAATAGAACGTCAGAAGCCACGGCACCAACACGGCATAGAGCATGATGGACACCGCCAGAACGAACAGCAGAAAGGCGGTACCGCAGCGCGGATGCAGGCGGCTGTAGAATCGACTGGACGCCGGAGACAATTCCTTGCCCTCCTCCCAGGTCCAGATGACCTTGTGCTCGGCCCCATGGTACTGGAAGACCCGGTGAATGTCCGGGATATAGGAAATGGCCAGGATATAGCCGATGAAGATGATCATCTTTATCAGCCCGTCCCATGCGTGAAAGCTCAAAGAATCCACATCGCCGCCCAGTCCGAGCATTTCCATACCAACGGACAAGAAGTGCGGAAGCACCACGAACAGGCCAAGGGCCGCGCCCAACGCCAGCACCATGGTCAGAACCAGATGCCAGGTGGTCAGTTCGCCGCCCTCCTCCTCGCCGTCATCGGCCGCCTGCACGGCGGAATAGTTCAGGGCCTTGATGCCGTTGACCATGGTCTCGATGAGTATGGGAAAGCCGCGCAGGAAGGGTTTCTTGAGCAAGGGATGCTTGACCATGGTGTACCACGGCCGAACATCGGTGACGATCTCGCCGTCCGCCTTGCGGATGGCTATGGCAAGTTTATCCTTGGCGCGCATCATGACGCCTTCGATCACAGCCTGGCCACCCACGGTCTGGGGAGCAGCCATCGTCAAAAGTCCTCGCAGTTTCAAGCAGATACCCTCCGGTAATAGATAGCACCGGGGCGGCGGACGCCATACCCCGTACTACGGAGAATTAAGGATTCCCCGCCAGTTGTAAAGCACCGGATAAAACAATATGCCTCCGAAGGGTACAAGACCCCAACGAAGGCATATGGTCTCGGCTTACGCCGAAAAAAAGAGCTACTTGGACTTGGCGGCCAGGGTGCTCAGATCGCCGTACTTCTTGCGGAAGCGATCGATGCGGCCGGCGGTGTCCACAAAACGCTGCTTGCCGGTGTAGAAGGGATGGCAGTTGGAGCAAATTTCCACTTCGAACTCCTCACCCTTGGTGGTCAGCAGCTCGGCCTCGTAACCGCAATGGCAACGAACCTTGGCCTTGTAAGTCTTGGGATGAATATCGTTTTTCATGACTATCTCCTGTCATTCTTTGTGCGTGGAACTCGGTCTTATACGCACTGCCCCACCGATTGGCAAGCAAAATCTTCCGGGTTTCCCCGGCCTTCACCGCTTCTCGGACGCACGGTCGCCCTGTTCCACCCTGGGCGCAAAAAAGGCGGGAGCCGAAGCACCCGCCTTGAACTGTCGAGTTCGATTGAGAACTAGACGCAGCCGGTGGGCTTGGGCAGACCGGCCATCTTACAGGCTCCCTTGCCCGGTCCGGACGGGAACAGCTCGTAGATCTGCTTCAGCTTGAAGCCGGTGACCTTGGAGAGGATACGGACCATCGGAGCGATGCCGTTCTTCTTGTAGTAGTCCTGCAGGAAGTCGATGACTTTCTGATGGTCCTCGGAGATCTCCTTGATGCCCTCGGATTCCTTCACGTATTCGACCCAAACAGGGGTCCAGTCTTCAAATTTCTGCAGGAAGCCGTCTTCGTCAACTTCGAAAGAAGAGCCCTGGAATTCAACAACAGCCATTGTATCCTCCTAAGTGGATGTTTCTCTTGCTGTAGCTCCGCGCAACCGTCGGAGCAACCTTATCCAAATAAACAGCGATCCGCTGCTTAGCTGCTAACTAAAAAACACGGCTCAAAACCGTGTGGGGACATTACGTCGACTCCCCAACCTTGTCAAGTACTCGGCACATTTCAATACAACAAAAAACGGCCTGGGGCTTCCCTCATAACAAACTAGGATTCCAGCAGTTCGCTCAAATGTTTCTGAGCATAATCCAAGGTCGGGTCCATGTCGAGAGCCGCCTGCAAATAATCGGCAGCCTCCTGGCGATGGCCCAGAAACTTGTGACACAAGCCCAAATTGGCAAGATCATGCGGCGAACCGCTGTCGATATCGAGGGAGGCCCTGAAGTCGGCTGCGGCCTGTTCATAACGCCCGCCCTTGAAGTGCGCGACGCCGCGCAGGTTGAAGAACTCCCTGCACTCGCGGTCCAATTCGATGGCGCGATCCAGAAGCCCGACGGCGTCCTCCCACTCCTCGGCCTGGGACAGGGCGTAGGCCTGATAAAACACAGCCAGTCCCCGTTCGGAGTCGGCGGGTTGCAGGTCAACGGATTCCTCGAATCTTGCCGCCGCGTACATGGGATCACCCATGCGCAAGGCGAGAAGCCCATGGAAGAACGGCAGGAAATACGCGCCGGGGTAGACCTCCTCAAGCACGTCCAGCCCTTCCAGAGCCTCGTCGAAATCGACGTCCTCCGCCAGGATGCGGCCCACAAAAAGGCCTATGGACCGATGTGGGGTCCGTTCCCGGAAATCAAAACCGGGCACGAAGTTGTAATTGGCCGTGACCATCAGCTCCGGATGACGGGTATCGACGGAATAGAGGGTGCGGCCCATGTCCGCAAGCCCGCCGGCCAACGCCATCAGTTCATTATAGATGTCCGCGTCCTCCACCGACGGCAGGGAATCGAGCGGCGCGATCTCCCCTTCCTTCAGCCACTCGATCTGGTCGAGCTCGGTGAACTTGGGCAGTCCCGACGCCTCATAAACGCGGCTGGTCTCGAAATCGCCCGCCAACTGTGCCACTTCGGTCACGGCCCGGATGGCCGCCTTGACCGGCGACGAAGCGGTGCCCGCAGTGAAGACGATCTCGCTCAGGGCGGGAAAAGTCTTGCGGTCCCAGGCGACGGCGCCGACCGTGGGCACGGGGTGGCCGAGGGAAAAATCCTTGAGGATAATGGACACGCCGTTTCGCTCGAAGCAATCCAGCAAGCGGAGCAGCACCGGATCATCACAGGAAGCCGGATCAATGGTCGGAGTTGCCTGGCGGCTGCGATCGATAAGGGCGCAGACATGGCGCTCGACCAATTCGCAGGCCCCTTGGGCGATGGATTCCTCGAAGGTGTTCCCCGCCGACGATCCGTTGAATTCATTAAGTTTCTTGAACCAATCCAACGGAACATACTCCTGCTTGCCGGAGAGCACGTTCAACGCGGGATGGAACTTCCAACGCAGCAGATTCATGAGGCGCACGGCCTTATCCGGTTCGAGGTCTTCGTCCACCGAACGGATGATCTGTCCGATGTCCATGACTTGTCCGGGCCACCTTTCCTGCGCCTCGGACCAGGTAAGCTCTTCGAAATTGGCCGGAGATGCCCAGAAGCTGAAATAGGAAAAACGCTCCACCAGCTCCATGAGCGCCGAAGCTTCGGCCTGTTCCGGCGACGCCCCCTTGCCCATCTGCTTGCGGGTGGGCATGACCTCACGGGCCTCGGGCCCGCATTCGCTGACGAATACGGGAATACCGAGCCTGCCGGTGTCGACCCGGTCCGTCTTGGCCAGGACGCCGCGGCATTTCTCAGCCAGGATACCCTTGACGCGGGTCACGGTCTCCACCGGGCTGCACGCCTTGTCCTGATCGGTGGTAAAGGATTTTCGGCAATGCCCAAGTTCCATCACGCCCCCTTCCTTTTCATCCGGAACAGGTTGATGATGTTTTCCTCGCCGGTTTCATTATCCTTGTAATTGGCGGCGGACTTCATCATGGCGAACATGCCGTCCGCCTTGTCGAAGAACTTCCTGCCTTGCCGTTTCTTGTCCATGGCCATGAGCACCTCGGCGCTCGGCGACTGGGCGAGATGGGCGTCAAGGAAATCCGCGAGCGGCTCGTAGACGGCTTCCTGATAAAGGACCTCGCAACCGATGATGTAATCGAAACGGCGGCCCAGGGAATCCCTGGTGAAATCGACTTTGCGGATATCCACCTTGCCGTCCAGGCCGTTTTTGAGGACATTGATCCGGCTGACCAGCAGAGCGAAGGGCTCCACATCGGTAACGGTCACATCATGGCCGAGCTTGGCCATGACCATGCCGTCGACGGCGCAGCCCGCGCCCACTTCGAGAACCGAACTGTTGGGAACGAACGGGAATCGACTCAGGGTGTAGCCGAGCACCAGACAGGAGGGCCAGACCTTGGCCCACAGGGGCAAGTTGATCGTCTTGCCCCCCCTGCTCTTGTCCACCAACTTGTCGAGATATTTCTGCATCTGCCTGACCTGGAGAACCTCCAGATTCATGCCGCCTATGGTCACGGTTTCGAAACCGACCTCGCCGAACTCTCTCACGGCGATGTCGATGAGCGCACCGATAGGCTGATCCAGGTCGAAAACGGTATCCGCCATGTTTTCCCTCCGGGAACGGTAAACCTCAAGGGGAGGCTATGTTTTATTGAACGATCGGATTGATTTTTTCCAAGACCCACAGGCCGTTGAGCACGGAGTCACTGCTGGAGAACTCCCATACGGTCCGCAATTCAACCGGACGGCCCTCCTCGCCCACGCGAAGCTGCGCGTCGTACCGAACAGAGGCGGCGGTCCGGCCGCCTTCGGTCTTCAGTTCCACAAGCCGGGCGGAGACCAGCATGACGTCGGTTCTCGGGCGATCGCCCGCAGCCAGGGCGTCGCTGTAGACTCCATCGGAAAGGAAATCTCGAATGGCGTCGAAATCATCCTTGTTCCGGGCCTGCTGAAAACGCGAGAACAAGAGTTTGGCTCCTTCCAGGAACTCGGACTCGTCGAACCCGTCCACCCGCGCAGGCGCGCCGGTTGGCGTGGTGGGCACGGGCTTGTCCTGCCCCTGGGAGCTGAGCATGTCCCAGGTGCGCCGGGCGGCCTCGTGGCGATCCATGGCAACGGGTTTGGCCTGGTCCCCGCCTGCCCGGCCGTCTTCGCGGGAAGCGGAGGCGTCATCGGTGCGGGAGGGATCGTCGGGCCGAGACCACTGGCCGGGACGGGAGTTGTCTCCACCGCCCGACCGCCGTCTGAAGGCTCGGACCAGAAAATATGCGATGAGCGCCAGCAGGAGAATATTCAAAACGCTGCCGGTGCGGCCTTGGGTCGCGTCCTGGGCCAGGGCCGGAGTGGCCGTGAGCAGGACCAGGGCGGACGCGGTCAAACAACGGGCCAGGCGGGCAACCGGACCCGGCGCGGTAGCAAATATGACGTTGTGCATGGATGCTTCGTAAAACAAAGTCGAAGGACAGGCAATCAATCGATGAACGCAAGATTGCGCAGAATGGCGTAGAGGCTCTCCACCTCGATGGGCTTGGGCAGGTAGGCCGCCGCGCCGCCCTTGTAATAGGCGCGGACCACTGTCTTGGGATCGTTCAGGGCGGTAATCATGATGACCTTGGCCTCGTCGACGGCGGAAACGCCCGTCTGCTGCTCCAAGGCCCTGATATCCTTGAGAGCCTGGTGGCCATCCTTGTTGGGCATCATGATGTCCATGCAGACCAGGTCATAGGGACGTCCTTCCTCCAGGGCCCGGCGAAAGGCGTCGACACATTCGACGCCGTCGGAGGCGGTATCGCACTCGCCGAAATCGGACAGAAGCGCGGTCAACAGCTTGCGGCTGGTAAATTCGTCTTCCACAATGAGAATTCGCATCACTACCCTCCTTCTTCAACGGCAGGAAGATACACCAAACTGACAAGGAATTCAACGGGCAGGGACCTACGCCTCGCCTGATTATAAACCTCCGCGAAGGTTCATCCAGCGACCGGGACTTGCCCTGAAAGCGATTGCAACGTAGGTACAGGCCACGACGAATCACGCCGCCCGGAGGAACAAACGCATGGACCTTTCACACATCCCCGCCTTTCTCGGCGGTTTCTTCGATTTTCTGGACAGCCCCCAGTGGCGCGCCTGGCCATTCAACTCCGGATACGGGGAGCACATCCTGCCCGCAATAGCCCGGATGCTCTTTGTCGCCGCGATTATCGGCGTGGTCCTGCTTTTCCTTCGCCTGCTCTTCGGCCCCGGCGGTCCGCTTCGGGACAAGGAACTGGAGGAGGAAGCCCGGCTCGAAACCGAACGTGAACGGGCTGAACTCGACGAGATGCTCGCGAAAGGCGAGATTTCCGAAATGGAATACAAGGTCAGAATGAAAGGCCTCAAGGATTGACCATGTCCCTGTCCGACCACATCCTCATGGTCCGAGAATTCGCCGAAGGCCACCTCGTGGGCGAGAATCGCAACGACTACCACATCCGCCTGAAGCTCGACCATTCCATGCGGGTGCTGGACAACGGACTGGCCATCATCGAAGGCGAGGGGATAAACGGCCGCACTGCCCAACTCGCAACCATGGCCGCCCTGTACCATGACATCGGAAGGTTTCCCCAGTTCGCCCGATACGGAACCTTCAAGGACGCCGAATCGATCAACCACGGGCGCATGGGCGTGCTCACCCTGCGCAGCCTCGACCTTCCCGACGGATTCACGGAGCATGAATGGAGGCTCATCCGGGCCGCCGTGGGCCTGCACAATGCCAAGACGGTCAATCCCGGCCTGAAAGGTCCCCTGTCCTCCATGGTCAACGTCGCCCGAGACGCGGACAAGGTCGATATCTTCGGCGTGATCCTGGACCACCTGAGCCAGCCGGGCACCCCAGACCGGGTTGTCATCCTCCAGCTTGAAAAGCATCCCACCCGCTATTCCCGGGCCGTTCTGGACGCGGTCATGTCAGGCGGCTCCTGCGACTACTCCATGCTCCGCTACGACAAGGATTTCCTGATTCTCATGGCAGGCTGGCTCTTCTCCCTGGCCTACGGCACATCGGCGCGCCTGCTGCTCGACCGTGGACTGGTGGAGCGCACCTTCGGGATGCTCCCGAAAAACGACGAGATCACCGATTTAAAGGAAAAGGTGCTCACCCACCTGCAAGCCGCGACCTCAGCCCGACACTGAACGCCTCCCGCCCCGGGGGCGGACATTCCCTTTCTCCCGATGCGCGCTTTACATCCTGTCGCGAATGCTTATCCTTTTCGATAACGCATTGTATCCGAACACAGGAGAACCCCATGTCCGACACACTCTACGACGTCGCCATACTCGGCTCCGGCCCCGGCGGCCTTCAGGCCGCCATCCACGCATCGCGCAAGAAGGTTAAAACCCTGATGCTCGGCCGCATCGACAACTCCAGCCTCTACTGGGCGCATGTCGAAAACTACTGCTGCCAAATCGAGATCACGGGCGAGGAAATCCTGAAGAAAGGCCGCGCCCAGGCAGAGAATTTCGGCACTGAATTCCGGAACGAGGACGTGCTCGCCATCGAACAGGAAGGCAAGACTTTCTCCCTCAAGCTGGAATCCGGGGACATTGTCAAAACCAAGACCGTAATCCTCGCCACCGGCTCCAACCGCAACAAGCTGGGCGTACCCGGCGAGAAGGAGCTGCTCGGCAAGGGTGTGAGCTACTGCGTCGACTGCGACGCGGGCTTCTACCGCAACGAGGTGGTGGCCGTGGCGGGCTGCCGCAGCGCCGCCGCCGGCGGGGCCGTGGCCCTGACCAACTTCGCCAGCGAAGTACACCTCTACTGCGCCGAACTCGATGTGAACGAAGGATTACGCCAACAGCTGACCGCCACGGGCGTGAAGGTCCACGAAGGCGTGAGCATCAAGGAAATCCTCGGGGAGAACGCCGTTGAGTCCGTGCTTCTGGACGACGATTCCACCCAGCCGGTCACCGGGGTGTTCATCGAACTCGGGGCCAAGGGAGTGCTGGAGCTGACCGCCATGCTCGGCGTGCAGCTGGACGAGAACATGAAATACATCGAAGCCGACAAAAAGCAGCGCACCAACGTGCCCGGCATCTACGCCGCGGGCGACATCTGCGGTCCGCCCCTGCAAATGGCCAAGGCGGTCGGCGAAGGATGCGTGGCGGGAATAGAAGCCGCCACCTACGCCAAGAAGCTCGAACTGGACTAGCCGGACAAGCTAATCTCCCGGGATGCGACAGCAGACCCGGGCCTTGATGAAACCGGATATCCGAGCGCGGATGTCCGGTTCATCGTTTTCGAAGCGCAGGACGGCATACCGTTCATGATCCTTCATGAAAACCTTGAGCACGGAACATCCTACCGACACGGCCGACCTCTTCACTCCGTAGGGGCGAATCGTCAACCGCACCCCGCCCCCTGTCTCGATAGGGAAGTCGTCCTGCCCGGCGACCGGGAAACGTATGCGGGCGCAACTATCTGAAATATCATCGACAACCCCGTTGACGACACGCTCCCCAACGGACACGGAAGCGGGGAAAAAGCAGGCGTATCGGGGCTCGCCGCGTCCTTCCGGGGCAAAAAAGGTCTTCGGCGCCGCCAACTCAAGCCGCGCGTCATGCGAACCGCCGACGCGCAAAATGCGGGTGCCGAAACAGAGCAGCCTGCCGTCATACGCATAAAGGACTTCGGCGAAGGCGTCGGCCTCGATTCGATCCAGAACCCCGGAGGGCACCTCGGCGCGGACCACCAGCCTGCCGTCCCGGCCCACCCCGGAGACAAGCGCGATAAAACGGTCCTCGAACGTGGACACTTCGAGGAGGATGCTGTCGCCGATGCCGATGTCCATACAGTCCTCCTTATCACTTCAATAAACTATGGCCTTTCTGCCCGCAATTATATATACACGCTCCCCATGCTCAAAACGCTCGGAATCCTCGCCTGGGGAGGATGTCTTCTGACACTGGCCTGGCAGGGTATAGCCTGGGCCGTCACCGGTTCCCGCCCCTCCCTGACCCTCATGAATGTTCTCGGAGGGCTGTTTGGCCTCGACCTGCCCGCCCTCGCGCTCCGGCTTCCCCTCGACATTGCCGCCAAGGCCGCCTACGTGCTCGCAACAACCGAACTGGCCCTGTTCCTATGGTGGGCCGGAGCGGCGATATTCGGTCTGATGTTCGCTCTAGGCCTGCTGCGCCGGAAATAAATTCGGTCCGAAACGACCGGTTTCGGATAACCGTCGTCACAACCATGAAACCCCTAGGGTATGGACTAAACCACACGGTTTCAGCTACAAACTGCTATTAAGCCCTAAATCAAGAGGTTCATCTTTTGCAGAATCGGTATCTCCCCATCGCCATTGTTACCGGCATTCTCTTTCTCGCCGCCCTGGGCGGCTATCTGGCCCCGGCCAGCTCCGAAGGACCGCCGGTCCGGGTGCTGCTGGAAAACAAAGGCGGCAAGGTCATCCTGAACCACGCCCAACACATCGAGGACCAGAGCGGACAGTGCGCCGACTGTCACCACACCACGGGCGAAGACCCGAATCCTCCCGCCTGCTCCACCTGTCACGTGGCCAAGTTCGACAAGGCGTTCGCAGCCGGACACCAAAAGACCATGGATGAAAAGCTGTGCGCCTCCTGCCACCATGCGGGAGCGACCATCGCCAAGTTCAACCACGACGAGCACGTTGACAACTACGCAGACGGCGACTGCCGGTCCTGCCACCATTCCGAGGACATCGAACCCGAACCACAGGCCTGCTCCAACTGCCACTCGGACGGCGGCGATTCACTGCCCAGCCTGCGCGACGCGGCTCATGCCCGATGCGCCGACTGCCATGACGACATGTTCAAGGAAGGGACCACGGGCTGCACGCGCTGCCATGAACGCAAGCCCGAACCTGCCGCCAAGGCCGAATACCGGGCCTGCGCGGACTGCCACACCGTCCCCGCGGACCAGTTGATACCCACCACCATGGCCGCCTACCACGGACAATGCATGAGCTGCCATGAAGAGAACGGAAGCGGCCCGTTCGGCGACGACGCCTGCGGCCAATGTCATATGAAATAAGGGATTCCAGAGACATGAGCTATTACGACTTCAGCCTGCTGTGCGGCGAGACCGGCCCCCTGGTCTCGGCCTCCCGCCCCGACAGGCTGCGCCTCCCCATGGAAGGCATGACCCCGATCCTGGCCGTGGGCGACCAGGTCCTCGCCGGCGCCAAGGTGGCCCTGGGCAACGGCCCGGACACGGGCGACCTGCACGCCCCCCTGGCCGGGACCATCCTCGAAGTGGAACGCTACTCCATACTTCTTGAAGTGGACGGAGGAGGCAAAGCCGACCCCATCCAGCCTTGTCGAGACGGCGGCGAGCCGCTCCGGCATTGGCTCAAATCCATGGGCGTCAACGTAGGCGCCCTGCGCAAGGCCCCTACACTGATTATCAACGGAGTCCCGCCCGAACCGGGCATCTCCGTGTTCGAGCCCCTGCTGCACGACTACCGCAAAACCCTGGAGCTGGGCCTGGAAACGGCCGCCAAGGTTGTGGAACCGTCCAAGATGTTCCTGGCGGCCGCCAAGGGCAACAGGGCCAACGCCTTCGCCAACTGCGAAGTGGTCCACGTGGCCCCGGTCTATCCCAACGGACTCGACCCGTTGGTTTACAAGGCGGTCCTCGGGCAGGAGGTCCTGCCCGGCTCCCGGCCGGAAAACGCGACCATGCTTTCGGTCGGCGACCTGTACGCCATCGGCCGGGTCATGGAAACCGGCCGCCCCGTAACCGAAACGGTCATGACCATCGGCGGGCAGAACCAGCTCGTCCGCGTGGGCACCCCCGTCGGATTCCTGGCCGCCGAGGCCGGAGCGCAAATCCAACCTGGCGACCGCCTCGTCCTGGGCGGCCCCCTGCGCGGCCTGGCCGCGGCCAACCTCGACCAGGGGGTGGGCAAGGACTCCTGCGGCCTGACCATCCTGCGCAGGGAAGAGGGCCTGGAGCCCACCGACAATTTCTGCCTGGGCTGCGGGGCGTGCGAACGCCACTGTCCGGCCCGGATCATGCCCGGCCTGATAAGCCGATGCGCCGAATTCAAGCAGTTCAAGCGGGCCGAGGCCTACCACATCCACTCCTGCATGGAATGCGGCCTGTGCGGCTACTGGTGCACGGCGCAACGCCCGCTTCTGCAATACATCCGCCTCGCCAAATACGAGTTGGCCCTGCTGGCCGGAGCCAGCGCGCCTGCCGGACCTTCTGGCGACGAAATCAAGGAGCAGACCGGAGACACGCCATGCTGAAGCAGCTCAACCCCATTCTGACCGTAACCGCGCCGCCGCATGTGCATTGCGGACGGACCATCCGCCGCCAGATGCTCGACACCCTCGTCGCGCTCCTGCCCGCGGCCGTCATGGCCGTGGTCATCTTCGGCGTGGAAGCGCTCCGGGTCATGGCCCTGTCCTGCGCCGTAGCCGTGGTTGCCGAGGCCGCGCTCAACCGAATCATGAAACGCGAACAGTCCGTTGACGACTACAGCGCCCTGGTCACGGGCCTGATGCTCGCCTTCCTGCTGCCCGCCTCGACTCCATGGTGGCTGGTGACGATCGGCTCGATCGCCTCCATCGCCTTGGGCAAAATGATCTTCGGCGGCCTGGGCGGCAACCCGCTCTGCTCGCCGCTGGTGGGCTGGGCCGTATGCCGCATATCCTGGGGAGGCTACATGGACACCAACGCGACCATGCTCTCCTTCAAACTGGCCGCCCCCCTGCAACAGCTCAAGTATTTCGGCGTGGACCACATCGACTCCATCCGCTACTCCGACCTGCTCCTGGGCAACCAGCTCGGCGGCCTGGGGGCCGTCCATGTGGCCGCCCTTCTGGCGGGCGGAGCCTTCCTGCTTCTGCGCAGGCACATCTCCTGGGAAATCCCCGCCGCCTTCATCGGCGGGCTCCTGCTGACGGCCTGGGCCTACAACCTCATCGACCCCACGGTCTATGCCCCGCCCCTGTTCCACCTGCTGGCGGGCGGCGCGGTCTTCGGAGCCTTCTTCCTGGCCACCGATCCGGCCTCCAGCCCCATCGGACGGCTGCCGTCCATCCTCTTCGGACTCATGGCCGGAGCCATGGTCATCGTCATCAGGGTTTACGGCATCTATCCCGACGGCGTGCCCTTCGCCATCCTGCTGACCAACCTGTTCACCCCGCTGCTGGACCGCATCCGGCCCAAACCGTTCGGCGGACCCTATTCATTCCTGGACGGCTCGGAGGGCGTGTAGATGAAGGAAATGATAAAGATGGTCCTGGTCCTGTCGCTTATTTGCGGCCTGTCCGGGCTGACTCTGGCTTCGGTTCGCCAAGCCACCTCGGAACGCATCGAGGAACAGGTCCTGACCTATGTGCAGGGCCCGGCCCTGGCGCAGATATTCGTCGACTTCGACAACAACCCGGTGAAGGACCGCAAGACATTCGACCTGCCCGACGGCACCGTAACCGTGTTCCCGGCCATGAAGGACGGCAAACTCCTGGGCGTGGCCTTCGAGACCTTCGGCAAGGGGTACGGCGGCCCGGTGGGCATCATGGTCGGCTTCGACACCGACGGCTCCAGACTGGCGGGCATCGGTACAACCACCCTCAAGGAAACGCCGGGCATGGGTATGCGCCTGGTGGAGCCCGAGTACCGCGATCAGTTCCGCGGCCACGCCACCGATTCCCTCGCCCTGAGCAAGGACGGCGGCGACATCACGGCCATCGCCGGAGCGACGATCTCATCAACCGGCAGTGTGGCCGCCGTCAACGAGGCGATCAGGATATTCCAACAGATCAAGGACAAGATCCGCAACACGTGGACGTCCTAGCAAGGTATTGAGCATGAGCACATTGTGGAAGGAATTTTCGAAAGGACTGTGGCGCGACCTGCCGCCGTTCAAGCTGGTCCTGGGGCTTTGCCCCACCCTGGCCGTCACCAAGACCGCATACAACGGCTTCGGTATGGGCATGGCCGTCATCTTCGTCCTGGCCCTGTCCAACATGCTGGTTTCCATGTTGCGCAACATCATCCCGTCCAAGGTCCGCATCGCCTGCTTCATCGTGGTCGCCGCATCCCTGGTGGTCTGCGTGGAACTGCTCATGCAGGCCTACGCCTATCCGTTGTACCAGCAGCTCGGCATCTTCGTGCCGCTCATCGTGGTCAACTGCATCATCCTGGGACGGGCGGAAGCATTCGCCTCCAAGAATCCGGTCCTGCTGTCCGTGGCCGACGGCCTGGGCATGGGACTGGGCTTCACCCTCTCCCTGACGTTCCTCGGTTCACTGCGTGAGCTGTTCGGTTACGGCACATGGTTCGGAATGCAGATCATGGGCTCCTGGTACGAGCCGTTCGGCTTCATGGTGGAGGCCCCCGGCGCCTTCGTCTGCCTGGGCGTACTGCTCGCGGGCATGAACGCCCTGACCAACTGGCAGCGCAAGACCAAGGGGCTGGAGGCCGTCGAAGGCCCGGTCCACGACTGCAAGACCTGCGGCATGTGTTCCAGCAAGCCGAGAGTTTAGGGAGGCACCATGGATTATTTCGTTCTCGTCATAGCCGCCATCTTCGTCAACAACATCGTGTTGGCGCAATACCTGGGCAACTGCCCGTTCATCGGCACGTCCAAGGAATCGGGCGTGGCCATCGGCATGGGGCTGGCCGTCGTGTTCGTGGCCGCCATGGCGGCGGTCATCACCTGGTGTGTGCAGAAATTCCTGCTCGCGCCCAGCGACCTCGACTACCTCCAGACCATCGCCTTCATCCTGGTCATCGCCGCCCTGGTCCAGTTCGTCGAAATGTTCCTGAAAAAGGCCATCCCCCCGCTGTACAAGTCGCTCGGCATTTTCCTCCCGCTGATTACCACCAACTGCGCGGTGCTCGGCATCGCCATCATCTGCCAGCGAGAGGAATACACCCTGCTCGAAACCCTGATCTTCTCCGTGGCGTCGGGCTTCGGCTTCATGCTCGCCCTGGTGCTTCTGGCGGGCATCCGCGAGCGGCTCGACCTGTCCAGAGTGCCCATGGCCATGAAGGGCACCCCGCTCGGCCTCGTCATGGCCGGGCTCATGTCTCTGGCCTTCTTCGCCTTCAAGGGCATGGCTTCCTAGGAGTTTGACCGCATGATAACCGCTTCCGTTCTGATTCTTTTCGGCATCGGGTTCACGGCCGCCATCATTCTGGCCGTGGCCTCCAAGCTGCTCTACGTCTACGAAGACCCGCGCATCGCCCAGGTCGAAAGCGTGCTGGCCGGGGCCAACTGCGGCGGGTGCGGCTTCCCCGGCTGCGCCGGAGCCGCCCAGGGCGTGGTCGAAGGCAAAGCCGGAGCCACGGTCTGCGTCATCGGCGGAGACGCCGTGGCCGTGAAGGTGGCCGCCATCATGGGCCTTGAGTTCTCCTCCATGGAAAAACAGGTCGCCTTCGTGGACTGCACCGGCGGCATCCGCGCCGAGGAAGTCTACAAATACGCGGGGGTCAAGGACTGCCGCGCCCAGCACATGCTCTACAACGGCTCCAAGATGTGCCCCGAAGGCTGCCTCGGTTTCGGCACCTGCGTTACGGCCTGCCAGTTCGGGGCCATCGAAATGGGCCCCAACGGCTACCCTGTGGTCGACCCGAATCTCTGCACGGCCTGCGGCGGCTGCGAACAGGTCTGCCCGCGCGGCGTGATTACCGTCTGGGGCATGTCCGCGCGCATCACCCATCTCAATCTCGAAACCGACTGCCTGGCCCCGTGTCGCCAGAAATGCCCGGGGCAGATCAACATCCCCCGCTACATCGAACAGGTCTCGCGCGGCGATTACGCGGGCGCTTTGGAGACCATCCGCGAACGCATTCCCATGCCCCTGTCCATCGGACGGGTCTGCCCCCACCCCTGCGAAGGCGTCTGCCGCCGCGGCCATGTGGACGAGCCCGTGGGCATCAACATGATAAAACGGTTTGCGGCCGACTGGGAAATGAATTCCGGAACCCGCCTGCCCATCCCCTGCGCTCCGGACACCGGCCGCAAGGTGGCGGTCATCGGCGGCGGCCCCGCCGGGTTGTCCTGCGCCTTCTTCCTGCGCCGCCTGGGGCACAGCCCGACCATATTCGACTCCATGCCCAAACTCGGCGGCCAATTGCGCTACGGCATCCCGGAATACCGCCTGCCCAAGGCCGTGCTCGACTGGGAGATCGAGGGCATCCTCGACCTGGGTATCGACGTGCAATACGAAAAGTTTTTCGGAAAGGACTTTTCCCTGAACACCCTGCGGGAAGACGGTTTCGAAGCCGTATTCCTCGGCATCGGCGCTTGGATGAACATGAACCTGCGCATCGAGAACGAGGACGCCGCCGGCATATCCACCGGCACCGAATTCCTGACCAAGGTGGGACTGGGCATCGACACCGGCACGGGCAAAAAGGTCGTGGTCATCGGCGGCGGCAACACCGCCATCGATGCGGCCAGGACCAGCCTGCGCCTCGGCGCGGAAGTGACGCTCATGTATCGCCGCACCCGAGACGAAATGCCCGCCAACGTGGAGGAAATCATCGGGGCCGAGGAGGAGGGCGTCAAATACCTCTTTCTCGCCGCGCCCACGCGCATCGTCACCGATGACGCCGGGCACGTCACCCACGTCGAATACATCCAGATGGAACTCGGCGAGCCCGACGCATCCGGACGCCGCAGCCCCGTTCCCATCGAAGGGTCCGAAACCCTGCTCGAAGCGAACACCGTGTACACCGCCATCGGCCAGAAGCCCGAACTTTCGTGCCTGTACGAAGACGGCGTCTGCCAATTGGAGGAAACGCGCTGGCGCACCCTGGCCGCCGATCCCGATACGCTGCAAACGGCCATGCCCCACGTCTTTACCGGCGGCGACATGCACACCGGTCCGGCCCTGGTCATCACCGCCCTGGGCGAAGGGCGCAAGGCGGCACGATCCATTCACCAGTATCTCAACGGCGAAACGCCTCATGTTGAAGAGCGTACCCAGCGCGACCTGCTCGCCTACACCATGTTCACGGATATCCCGGACGTGGGCTGGCGTGAACGGTCCAAGATGCCGCACCTGTTGGAATGCGACGAACGCGCCTGTTCCTTCGATGAAATCGAAGGCGCGCTCAACGAAGCCCAGGCCAAACACGAGACATGCCGGTGCCTGCGGTGCGGCCTGACCTGCTACAATCGGGACATGGCCGAGGGACAGGAATGCGCCAGCGAAGATTGTGTAAAAAATCAGTAAAAAAAGGTTGCCAAGCCTCAGGGTAGAAGGATATACAGTTTCTCCCTTGAGGCGATGTCCCCAAGGAAAGACCAAAAAGGGCGATTAACTCAGCTGGTCAGAGTGCCATCTTCACACGGTGGAAGTCACAGGTTCAAATCCCGTATCGCCCACCACGTAATCAAGGGTTTAGGAGTTTTACTCCTAAACCCTTTCCTTGTTTTGGGGAGCAAATGGCAGGACCAAGTCCCGGGAGGAATCAGAAATTGGCTCCCTCCCCCGCCAAGACAGATCCTCTGGAACGGATAATAACGATGCAATTCGTCCCCCTGTGCAAAGCCCTTCGGCGATGCGAAGAATCGTTCTGTTTGCCTTTCCGGCCCACCGACGCACGCGAATTTTAATCCGAAGGGGCTTCATGGGGGTATGGTTTAATAGGTTGGATAAACAGCCTGTATCTGTTAGCGTCCGTACAGGATTTTAAGGGTGCACATACCCTTTGTTAACTATATAAATCAATAATACTGAATTCTTATCGGATGAATATACTCTTCGTAAATTCGACCCGCAAATGGGGCGGGGTCAAAACGTGGTGCCTCGACATGGCGGAAAGCCTTCTCCGCCAAGGACACAAAACATGGATTGTCGGCCGCCCTGGAGCATTCGTGGAAAAGGCGACGCATTTGGGAATCCCTGCCGCCGCGCATTCATTCGGGTTTGACCTCAACCCGTTGTCCATCATTTTCTTTTTGAAGTACCTGTCAAAGCACAAAATTGACGTTCTGGTCTGCAACATATCCAAGGACTTGCGTACTGCCGGGGTCGCCGCCAAAATTTTGGGGATTCCCGTAGTGCAACACTTGGGCGCACCCCATGATGTGGTGAACAGATTCAAGACCAGGGCCACACAGCGTGTTATCGGGGCGCATCTGATCGCGTGCAGCAATTTTGTGTTGAAAAGCCTGACAAAGTCAGTGCCGCTATTCAACGACTACGACTTCACGGCCATATTTCCGGGCACGCGCCCAAATCCGCTTTCCCCATCCCGCAACCATTCTCCGCGAACCATCATCGCCACAAGCCAACTCAACAGGGATAAAGGGCATTCCCACCTTTTGGAAGCCCTCGCCGGTTTGAAGCACAAAGGGTACGAATTTAAATGCATAATTGTTGGCACTGGCAAGGATGAACAGGCACTCAAGGAGCTCTGTCAATCGCTCGGTTTGCATGATGAAATTGAGTGGACCGGTTTTGTCACCGATGTTACGGCCGAGCTTGAACGCGCGGATATTTTCGTACTGCCCACTCTTTGTGAGCCTCTCGGCATCGCTCTTGAGGAGGCAATGGCGAACGGTCTCGTTCCCGTGGCGCGAAACATAGGAGGGCCGCCGGAAATCTGGCACCCTGACATGAAAGAGCTTCTCGTTGAGCCTCAAAGCAATAGTGCCGGATTTGAAAAGGCCCTTGCCCGCCTGTTGGACTTGCCCGATGAGGAATTGCTCGCCATGAAGCAGGCCGTTCATGCCCATGCCGTCACCACATTTTCACTCGACACTCAAGCTCAAAAGTTTCTCAACTGGCTTGAAACGTTTACTTAATACCTGTTTTGGCTCCCCGCCCGGATCACGAGGGAGCGTTCCGAGATCGAACGTCTCTCAGTAGATGAAGTATCGACAAGCCTTCTCCGCGCTTTCTTCACACGGCGGAAGTCACGGCTTCCCCCCGTTTAGCCCACCACTTTGATGAAAAAAACGGACGCTTGAATCAAGCGTCCGTTTCCTTTTGCGCGCAATAAAAACTGTTCTTGACCCGGTACTCAGGACGTTACCCACTCAAGGGCCTGGCCGAGCTTTTCCGGCGGGTACAATCTGATTTCGCAATCCATGAGCAGTTCGCCGAGCTTGACGCCCCACCGCACCCAGTTGGAGCCGCCGACAACGGCGAGTCTGCGGAAATCCTTGCGATGGGCCAGCCCGAACTTGGCGTCGTCCCATGCGGCCATCACATCCCACCCGGTGAAATCCGCATCCATGTAGAACAAGGCGTCGGCCTTGCCGTTATCATTGATGAGCTTCTCCAGGGCCGGAATCCAGACATCCCGGTAGTCCTCGTCCGTCAATCTGTCGGAAGCCCGGACCGCGAGCATCTTCGGCGTGGACTGTTCCATTACGGTAATCATGCGGCACCTCCTTGATCGGATGACACTCCACGGAATAACCATACCCCATTTGCGAACATAAGCCCAGAACCGGCCGCCGCCGAATCAACGGCCGAGGTGGCGAAGCAGTTCCCGGGCGGCGGCATCGCCGGGTGAATGCTCAAGGGTTCGCACAGCCAATTCCCTGGCCTTCTCCGGTCGGCCAGTGGCCAGATAAACATTGGCCAGGGCGACGAAATAGTCGCGTCTCGGATCAGCGGCCAGCGCCCTTTCCAAAGCGCTCCCCGCTTCCTCGGGGCGATGCAGGGCGAGCAGCACCTGGGCATGGTTGTACTGGACCCGGCCATTGCCCGTCATATGCGCGGCCGCCCTGCCGAGATGGCCCTCGGCCTCCTCGTACCGGCCCATTTCGGCGAGAAGCAGGCCCAGGGAATAGGCGACCTCATGCAGATCCGGATTGTCGGCGGCCACCTCTCCCAATAGCCGCGCTGCCTCGGCATTGTCTCCTCGCCGGTTCAGGAGCATGGCGAGATTGACCTTTGCCGGATAGAACAGGCCGTCGATCTCGATTGCCTTGCGATATTCCTTCTCCGCCTCGTTGTCCTGCCCCCGATTGACCGCCAGATTGCCGAGATTGTACCGCTGGGGGGCGAAATCGGCGTTGTATCGCAGACTCCGCCGGTACGCCTCCAATGCATCCCGGAAGGCTTCCCGGTCCGCCTCGCGAATATCCTCTTCCGGCAATGCGCTAAGCAGCGCGGCGGCCTCCATTCGCACGGCCTCGACCGGATCGTACAATTTGGGCGCAATGCGCTTGAGCCGGGTCCCGGCGTCGAAATATTCCAGGCTTCGGATGGAGGTATAGCGAATCAGGGCGTCCCCGTCTTCCAAGGCCCTCGCCAATGCCGCGCGGCTCGCATCCGACGGGTAGGCGCGGAGCAGCTCCAAGGCTGTGGCCCGGACAATGGCGGGCGAAAGCGCGTCATCGGCCAGGCGCACAAGCTCGACTTCGGCCTCGTGTTTTCCTGCCCGACCGGCCGCGAGAACCGTGCCGTAATGGGGCTTGCGCTTCTCTCCGTACCACCTGGTCACAGCCTTCACGTTCCAATCCAGCGACTTATCGTCGTGGCAACCTTTGGCCGAACAGGCGTTAGGAGTTCCCAGGGACTCGCTCAGGTCGGGGCGCGGAATCCGCAGGCTGTGATCCGCCCGCCTGTCGATGCCCATGTAGGTGGATTCAGGCATATGGCATCGGACGCACAGGTATCCCTCGCTCGGCCTGCCTTCATGCTCGCGCTTGTGGAAATGATGGCCCGGAGAATCGTAGACCTCAGCCCGATGACACCGGGTACACAGATCGTTGCCGTCCGCATGTCGCTTCAGCCCGTGCACGTCATGACAATCACTGCAACGCACCCCGCGCGCGAACATCCTGCTTTGCAGGAAGGAGCCGTAGACGTAGACCTCTTCCTTTATCTGCCCATCAGGATAATACATCCCTTCCCCGAGCAATTGCGGGATCATCAGGTTCAGAAGTTCCTCCTGGACATGACGGTTGTCTCCCAACTGAAAACGGCGGGAGTGGCACGGAGCGCAGATCGCGACCTGTTCCCCGGCCGCAAGATTCCCCGTGCGCACGGTCAGTGCGTAATTCGGCGTGTCCTTGCGCGCCAGGGGCGGCAGCCCGGCCCATTCGACATGTTTGGAACCCGGTCCATGACAGGCCTCACATCCCACGTCGATCTCCGACCACGTAGTGTCATACGTGTCGTTCTCCGGGTCATACCCCTTCCGAACCCGCGTCGAATGGCACTCGGCGCACATGGCGTTCCAGGTCTGACCGCCGTTGGTCCAGTGGAGCCAGTCGTCCGGGCCGTCCACATCGTAAGGCGGCAGCCGGTACCAAGCCTTCCGCTCAACGTCCCAGGCGATATTCAGGCATTGCAGCCTGCCTCCGGGAAAAGGGACCAGATATTGTTGCAGGGGATAAACCCCGAAAGTGTGGGATATATCGAATCGCCCGGGCTTGCCGTCCGGCCCCTCGGTCTCGACGCAATAGCGGCCGTCGCGCCTGAAGAAACGCGTAACCGCGCCGGTATGGGGATCGGTGTAGGCTACATTATCGAAATCGCCGAGCACCGTGGTCTCGTCAGCCACGTCCATGGCCCTGTCGTGGTCCGAGCCAAGCCACTTCTCATAAGCGGTTCGATGGCATTCGGCGCACGCCCTGGAACCCACGAACCGGGCGGATTCATCCGGCTCCTGCGCGACGGGCGGGCGAAAATGCAGAGCGGCAAAGGGGGACAGCAGAATGAAGACCGCCGCGACGAACGCGATCCGTTCCCATGCTGCCGAGCCGTGGAATGAAATGGCCATTACGACGCCCCCGTTCCCCGCGTCCTAGATTCGTGCCGCCTGTTCCGCAAGGTAGCGGTCCCGGCGACGGGCCTTGGCGCAGTCGACTTTGACCATGCCGTTTTCGATGCGCACCGGGTAGGTATCCAGGGGCCTCGGCGCAGGCCCGGTCACAACCTCTCCGGTCAGGCTGAAGGAGGAGCCGTGACAGGGGCAGACAAATGCCCCCTTCTCCTCATCCCAAGGCACGGAGCATCCCAGGTGGGTGCAGGTCCTCGACAGAGCCAGAAATCCTCCGTCCGGCAGACGGGCCAGATAAAACCGCCCCTGGGGCACGGCCGTCACAGTGCCGGGCGCGAACGCCGAGACCTCCCCCGCTTTGATTACGCTCTCCGTATGCCCAGGCCTGTTGCGGTCCCTGCGCGAAGCCAGAAACGAGATGCCGAGCCAGCCCAACTCAGCCAGGGCAGCCAGCCCGAGAACCGTCCAAATCCAGTTGAAGAAGGCCCTACGGCCGAACCTGCCACCGGAGAAGCGCGAATCCGTTTTGCTCACAGGCTGCCTCCCGTTGCGAGCCAGGGCCAAACCAGGCGCATTTCCGCGCCGCGAAAGAAGACTCCGACAAGGGTGAGAACGACGAGGATCGCGAATCCCGCGACCAAAACGGCCATGACCGCTTCCGCCCTGGTGCGGTTCGCGGCCTCGACCAACAGCCAATACCCCGCCCCCGCCAGGAGAAAGACGGCCACGGTAGGAACGACGCCGCGCGCGAGCATCGCGTCCGCAGCCATGCCGACGCCGGGTTGCCGAAGGGCGTCGTCAGCCAGCACGGCGGCCACGGCGAGAAGCGCGCCGACCGCCGCGGCCCATGCGGCAAGACGCCTGCCACTGTCCGAACCGAACCAGACGCCGCCGGGCAGCGCGGAGTTCGGGACGAAAGGAAGCAGCAGAAGCGCAACGCCTCCCAAAAGCGGCCAGACAAAAGCCGCGAAAACAGGATGAAGATGCAGCAGCAACTCCTGCAATCCCTGAAAATACCACGGTGCCTTGGTCGGATTCGGACTCATACCCGGATTGGCCTGCTCAAGCAGAGGGGCGTTCCAGAACATGGCCAGGAAAAGGACAAAGGCGACAAGGGACAGGCCGACGGCCGCTTCGCGGACAATCAGATTCGGCACTACGGAAATCCGCCGCAGAGGGACTTTCCCTTCCGGCGCGCTGACGAGTCCCCCGGCCTTGCGGACCAACCAAAAATGCCACATGAGCAAAACCAGCAGGGAACCGGGGATAACCGCCACGTGCAATACGTAAAAGTTGGACAGGGTCGCCTGGCCGATTTCCGTCCCGCCTTGAAGAACTCCACGCAGCCATTCTCCGCAAAGGGGAATATAGCCGAGCGCGGCCATGGAGACGGTCACGGCCCAATAGGCCAGTTGATCCCAGGGGAGCAGATAGCCGGTGAAATTAGCTGTCAGCACGAGAACGAGCAGACAGAGCCCGATTATCCAATTAAGGCGGCGGCCCGACCCGAAGGCCCCCGTAAGAGCCGTGCGCAACAGATGAAGCGCGGTGACCACCGCCAACAGATTGGCGGAGGCATGATGAATGTTGCGCACCCAATAACCCAGGGGAATATCACGGCCCAAGGCGCGCACAGAGCCGTAGGCTTCGCCGAGCGTCGGCCGGTAGACAAGCAGCAGGAGCGCGCCGGTGAGGAAAAGCAGCCCGGTCAAAGTGACGGCCATGCCTCCCAGCCCCCAACTCAGGCGAAAGCGGATAGTCGAATACGGGACGGTCCGGGGATGAAGATGGAGTATGAGATCCGTGATGGACTGCCTGGACGCCTTCATGTTCTTCCTTGTTCAAGAATCGGCTGTACGCTGACCGCGAATAATATTCAGGCAAGGCATAACGCATATCCGGCCAGAATGAAAGGAGCTCCACCTCTCCGCGCACATGTTGCGGCGAGGTGGAGCTGTTTTCGGCAGGCCGAACTCGCTACTTGGAGTCCGGATACACGGTCTTCCAGTCGTTCTTCATGTCCACCACGGCCCAACCGGCCTTGACCGCCTCGGCCTGGGCCTTCTCCGCCCCCTTGTCGTAAGCGAACTCACGCACGCCGTCGGTATGGCGGACCAGCAGGGCGAAGCGAGCGCCCTCTCCGGCCATGGTGTATTGCAACATCTGAATGTCGCCGTCCGAATTGCCGAAGGCGGCAACGGGACGTCGGCCGATATGCAGGTTGATGCCCACAGGCTTGCCTTCCTTGTCGTCAATAAAGCCCAGTTCGGCTTCGCGGACGATAACCGGCTTTCCGTCCCGCATCTCGAATTTCGTCTTGATGGAGCTGCCCACGACCTGCTCGGGGGGAATGCCGTACACGGCCTCGGACCAGGGCCGCATGAACTCGATGCCTCCACCGGACACGATGAAGGTCTTGAAACCATTGGCGCGCATATAGTCCAAAAGTTCAAGCATGGGCTGGTAGACCATCGCGGTGTACGGCAGCTTGGTCTGGGGATGTCTAGCCGTAGCGATCCACTGCTTCACCCCGGCTTCAAATTCATCGGAGGTCATGCCTGCATGGGTTGCCATAACCACTTCGAGAAGCGATTTCATCCCGCCCTTGGCCGCCGTCTCCATATCGCCTTTGAGCAGGGAAGCGAAAGGCTCCTGCGTCTCCCATTCGGGATGATCCGGGGCCAGTTCCCTCACCCGGTCCAGGGCAAAGAACAATTGGAAATACATGGGCTTTTCCGCCCACAGAGTACCGTCGTTGTCGAAGACGGCTATCCGTTCCGGAACAGGAATAAAATCCGGACCGCCCTCCGATGTCACCCTGCTCACGAAATCCATGAGGTTCCGTTTGACGCCTCCGTCGTTCCAGGAGGGAAGCGGGTCCGCCGCCTGCGCGATGCCCGAGGAGAGAATCAGGATAAGAGCCGCAAACAGTATCTTCCACGTCTTCAAGGTGTCGCCCATAGCGTATTCCTTTTGGGGCGTTCAACGGACCGTCCGTCCGCCCGCCCGAACTGGCTTGCCCCCGAAAGCTTCGTGCTCCCGGGGGCAAGCGTCACGGATTATCGTTCGATCAATTCACAACCCGGCAACGGCCGAGCCTAATTGCCGGTGGGCATCGGCAGACTGATGCCCTCCTTCTTCAGGGAGTCGCGGACATACTGAAACCGCTGATAGTTGGTCAGCGTCATCGGCCCGGTGTAGACCTCGCTCTGGAGCTTTTCGGGCGGGTATTGGACATAGGTCTTCATCAGGTCCTGAACGGCCAGATTAAAGCCCACCATTGTCCAGGTGTGCTCGGTGTAGTTGTTCATGAACACGTCATAGCGTTCCTGCGGGTCCTGCCAAAGGTCGAATACCTGCGGGACGGTAGCCACGTACTTGTCGGGTCCCTTCCAACCGAGGTTGGAATCCACGGCCATGCCACCGGTGGGCATACCGTTGTCGCCGCGGAGATTGTACACGGCCTTGTAGTTGCCCACGCGCACCGCGCCGGGGCTCAACTCGTTTTCGGTGAAGTAGAACCAACTGTTGCGCTCGGACTTGCCCTTGCCGAAAAGGACCGGGGACATGTCGTAGCTGTCGAAGACCATGGGCTTGCCCTCGACGTTGTTTTCAGGAAGCTTGACGCCGGCCATGGCGGCGAAGGTGGCCATCAGGTCCAAACCGCCGAGGATGTCGCTGTTGCGGCTTCCGGCCTTGATCTTGCCGGGCATCCAGGCGATGGCCGGGACGCGGTTGCCGCCCTCGCGGACGGTTCCCTTGGTGCCGCGGAAGGGAGTGTATCCCGCGTCGGGGTACACATCCTGCCAAGCGCCGTTATCCGTGGTCCAGAAGACCAGGGTGTTCTTGTCCAGGCCCAGTTCGCGCAGCTTGTCCATGATGCGGCCAACACGGGTATCGAGCTCCACGATGGAGTCGGCGTACTTGGTCTTGGACAGGGACTTGTGCTTGAACTCGGGGGCCGGAAGGTTGGGCTGGTGCACCTTCATGAAGTTGGCGTTGATGAAGAACGGCTTGCCGTCCTTGGCGCCCTTTGCGGCCTCCTCCAGGAATTCCAGCGTCGCCTTTTCCACATAGCTGTCCACGAAGGGAATACCGACCACGCCCTTTTCCGGGGTGTTGTTGTATGAGCCGTCGACCTTGAAGTCCTCCTTGGCCTGTTCTCCGGCCTTGGCGGACAGGGAACCCTTGGTCACCTTCGCGAACATTTCACGCAGCTTGGGGTCCATGTCGGGGAACCAGTTGGGATCGGCATAGGTGTACGCATTGAGGTGGTACAGGAAGCAATACTTCATCACGTCGTAACCGTGGGCGTTGGGCAGCGCGTAATCGTCCTCGCCCAAATGCCACTTGCCCGTAAAGTAGGTGTTGTACCCGGCCTTCTTGAGCACCGAGGCCAGTGTCCACTCGGAAGCGGGCAGGCCGCCCCCCTGGCCCTGGAAAGCCACGGTGGTCATGCCGCTGCGGTTGGGGATACGGCCGGTCTGCATGGCGGCGCGGCCCGGCGTGCAACTGGGCTGGGCGTAGAACGAGAACATCGTCATGCCTTCATCGGCCAGCCGGTCGAAATTGGGTGTGGGCATTCCGCGTCCTTCACCGCCGCCGTAGACGCCCAGGTCGCCGAAGCCGGTGTCATCGGACACGATAAAAAGAATGTTCGGTTTCTCAGCTGCCAGAGCGACGGAGAAAAGGCACATCAGCAATGCGGATGCCATCGCCGCAACAATAAAAACCTTCGGTTTCATAAGCCAATTCCTCCTCGGTTTTCCATACAATCTCGGGGCCCTGAATCCATCATAAAACCCAACGCCCTACAGGCGGCCAAAGCAGTTTCAACCGGCTGAAATCCATACCGGGGCGCATGTGGGAAATACAGCACAGGCGGTAATCCGTTCCATAAACTTATCACCTCTATTATAATTCCTAGAGAGAGTTTATGAGATTGTCCAATGCATTTTGGTTACTTTTCTATAATTTTTTGTTATCCATATACAGAATATGAAACATAATGTTAATTTGCCGTTCCTTCCCGCGTCGGAAAAACAGAACAGACAAGCGGCCCTTGCCCCGGCCTCATCCCAACGCTCTTACGCCCACGTACGTTAACCGGATTGCGTCATGGACATAACCATCAGGCATATTGAACAAATCGACGTCTTGTCCCGATACGGCAATTTTCGTCTCGCCGCGAACAAGCTCTGCATATCCCAACCCGCCCTCAGCCGTTCCATCCTCAACCTGGAGGAAAAACTCGGAGTCAGGCTGTTCAACCGCACACGCGGCAAACTGCGGCCCACTCGATACGGTGCGCTCATCCTGCAACGGGGAGAGAAGTTGCTCCATGACATGACTCTCCTTCACCGCGACATTTCCATGCTGAAAGGAGGGGAAAACGGCGTCATCCATATAGGATGCGGCCCGTTTCCCGGGGAGGTCCTGGCGGGCGACGCCATCGGCCGTTTCAACAAGATATATCCGAAGGTGACCGTCAAACTCACCGTGGATTATGCGCCGAGGCTCACCGGGATGTTGCGCAAACGACTCATTGACTTTTATGTGGCGGACGCTTCCCACATGCTCGATTCGCCGGAGTTCGATCTGACGCCCCTGCCGCAACAACAGGGATTCTTCTGTTGCCGAAAAGGACATCCCCTGACCGAAACGCCCGCCCCTTCCTTCGCGGACATTTTCAGCTATCCCATGGCAATCATGTGGATCTCCGCCCCAGGATTGGAACTGTTCAGCAGGCTGAAGGGCAAGGACATCGGGAAATTGGAGGAAATCGGCACCGGGCTCATAAAATGCGACAACCTGCACACGCTCCTGCGCGTGGTCGGCAACGGTGATGCCGTGACCGTGACTTCGAGGGAAGTCCTGGACAATATAGCCTTCAAGGACCAACTCCACCTGCTGCCTGTCCTGGTGCCGGAGCTGCGGACCAATTATTACATCGTGGCCCTGAAGGAGCGCTCAGCCATCGGAGCAGTGGACTGCCTTCACGGCTTATTCCGCGAAGTGGCCGAAGAGGTGATTCGCAAAGACCCCGCTTCCACCTCTACTTCCCGAAAAGCGGCTCAGTGACAAGCGACTTGATTACCGGAGTAATCTGTATGCGGAACATGGCCTGCTGACCGAAGTCATCCGGCTTGACCACCGAATATTCGAACCCCGCCTTGATATTCACGGGTGTTTCGCCCATGCTGACGGTCTTGCCCACGAACAGCCCCACAGGCACGGTCCATTTGTTCCCGTCAGAGGCGTTGTGATTGTAGGTGACAGTCGGGTTCATACCCACCTGCCAGGCGTCCGGCAGGTTGAAAATCAGGAAGTACAACATGCTGCCCTGGTTGAGGTCGGGTTTGCCTCCCTGCCCGGCCGAAGCCGCCTTCCAAAAATAATTGGGGAAAACACCGACGGTGAACAGAGGCGTCTTGTAGCCGAGCACGGCCGCCGGCCCCAGTCCCCATTGATCCTGGCCCAACCTCCCGTCCGTGGCAGTGGGCAGCAGAGCCGTCAACCCAGCGCCGACGATCAGGTTCGATCCGGTCAAGTTGACGGGCGGGGAGTAAAGGACCGGCAACTGAATGTCGCCGAATCCGCCGACCTTGCGGACATCGCCGTCGCCTTTGGGGATGGGCTGGGAAAAGACGATGGGTATGACGGGCCGGGTTACCAATTTGGACTGTTCGTCACCCTCGCCGAAAAGCGGAATGGGCATGATAGGTTGGAAATTCATGCTCCCGCCATACTCGGGGCCGTTGTCCACTTCGGTGCCGTCGAAAGACTGCAATGGGTGCAGATCAAAATTCAACGCCCACAAGTCCCCAAGGGGGTTGGCGAGCTTGGCCCCGGTTTCGGACAGGGAATCCGGATCATGAACCGTTGCCGACGCAGCGCCTTCAGCAGCCCGCACCGGCCGGACGGCGCTCAACGCAACCGCCAGACAGACGACAAAAAGAAAGACCGAACACGCTGTCGTGCGTATCCGGTCTTCCGTCTTCATTTTCATGAAAATGGATTGCATCGAAATGCCCCCTCATGGTGCTCAAACAATTAACGCTTCACAATTATCACCGACATTGTATCCGTTAATTCTTTTCCTCGCCACAAAAAGCCAAACAAATATTCCACAGGTAATATATCATCTATAAGATAGACAAAAAACCGTCTTGCAGACCCATCAAACAAATCTGAGGCGAATGGGCACCTCTCCGGCCAGTGTTTCGAGCCTGCCCAAGAAATCGTCCGCGCTCGCGCCGGGAGCTTCGAGAATTTGCGTTTTCTTGCCCCGAAGAAAAGCCGTCAAATCCGCCGCATTCACCCAGATGCCCCTTTCCAGAAGGTTCCGGCCGATCTCCACGGCCAAGGTACTGAACACCTTCACCGACAACCGGGCCGGAGCCGCTGCGGCCCGCCCTTCTTCCTTGACGGAAATGCCGCTGCGAAAACTTTTGTAAAAGTTGTCGCGGCCCATGACGATGCCCACCAATCCCGGCATGGCGCTGCCCAGGGCGAGCTTGTCCCCGTCCTTGACGTAGGTGGCGTCCAGATCGTCCACCGGGCTGTTGTTCAGGAATATGGTTCTGACGGTGGTGTCGATAAACCCGTCAGCGAATCCCAGCGCGTCATGCAGAAATTCCCGTACGGAGCTACCGGCGACGCCTTCGAGATAGAAGCCTTTCTGCAAAAGGTAGTTCCAACCCGATACAGACGCCACGGTCATCGATATTACCATGTAATCGTTTTTCCCTGACAAATTGGCATCCCCTTTCACCGGAGTATTGTACTGAAATGGAACATTATGCCGGACTGAACACAATATGCTGTTTTTTTTGACATTAATTTTCAAAGCAGGCTATAATTCAATCAATAGTCAGAGTCTCGACAAAGCGTCAAGAAAAACGCTGAATCCTAACCGCAGAGGATAATCCTATGCCCAAGATCCTTAGAATCAATTGCCGAACTCAAGAATATTCCTTTGATGAAGTCGGCCTATACGCCGGATTGGGCGGTCGCGCACTGACCTCCCGGATCATCAACAAGGAAGTCCCCGCCACTTGTCATCCCCTGTCCGCCGAGAACAAGCTGGTCATTGCCTCCGGCCTGTTGGGCGGGTCTTCGGCCGCCAACTCCGGCCGCGTGTCCGTGGGCACCAAGTCCCCGCTGACCGGCGGCATCAAGGAATCCAACTCCGGCGGCCTGTTTGGACACAGGATGCCCAAGCTCGGGCTCGTCGCCATCGTGCTTGAGGACAAGCCCGCGGAAGACGCGCCCTTCTCTTCGCTGTTCATCACCGAAGACAGGGTTGAATTCCGCGACGCGTCGGACATCGCCGGAATGGACACCTATCCCGGCCACGACAAGCTGCTGGCCGAATACGGCGACAAGCTCTGCGCGGCCATGATTGGCCCCGCGGGCGAAACGCTGCGCAAGACCGCGACCATCCAGTTCACCGATCCGTACAAGCGGCCCGCCCGCTCGGCCGGACGCGGCGGCACGGGCGCCGTCCTGGGCTCCAAGAAGATCAAGGCCATCATCCTTGATCCCGAAGTCAACGTGAAGGTCTCCGCCGTCGACAACGACGCATTCAAGGAAGCCCGCTCCACCTGGGTCTCCATACTCAAGGGCCATCCGGTCACCGCCGAAGGCCTGCCCGGCTTCGGCACCTCCGTGCTGGTCAACGTCATCAACGAAGCGGGCGCGCTGCCCACAAAGAACTTCCGCTATGGCCAGTGCGAACACGCCGCCGACATCTCCGGCGAAAAGATCGCCGAAGTCATCACCGAACGCGGCGGCAAGACCACCGAAGGCTGCCATACCGGCTGCATTATCCAGTGCTCCCAGCAGTACAACGACGCGAACGGCAACTACCTGAGCTCCGGTTTCGAGTACGAAACCGTCTGGGCCTTCGGGGCCAACGCCATGATCCGCGACATCGACGACATCGCGATGATGGACCGCCTGTGCGACGAAAAGGGCATGGACACCATCGAAATCGGCAACACCATCGCGGTTGCCATGGACGGCGGCATCATCCCCTGGGGCGACGGCAAGGCCGCCATCGAACTGCTCAAGAAGGTCGGCACTGACGATCCCATGGGCATGATTATCGGCAACGGCGTGGACTTCGCGGGCGGAGCATTCGGCGTGGAGCGTCTGCCCACGGTCAAGGGCCAATCCATGCCCGCCTACGACCCGCGCGCGGTCAAGGGCGTCGGCGTGACTTACGCCACCACCGCCATGGGAGCCGACCACACCGCCGGATACGGCGTCACCGCCAACGTCCTCGGTGTGGGCGGGACCATCGACGGCCACAAGAAGGAAGGCAACGTCGAGCTGTCCAAGAATCTCCAGGTAGCCACCGCGGCCATCGACTCCATGGGCTTCTGCCTGTTCGTGGCCTTCGCGGTTCTGGACTCCGAGAACGGCGTCCAGGTCATGGCCGACCTGGTCCAGTCCTGGACCGGCAACACCTTCTCCGTAAACGACTTGGTCGCCCTGGGCGCAGGCGCCATGCAGGATGAGCAGGACTTCAACAAGCGCGCGGGCTTCTCCGAGGTCGACGACCAGTTGCCCCGCTTCTTCGAAACCGATCCCCTGCCGCCTCACAACGTGGTCTGGGACTACACCGTTGAAGAACTCCAGGGCGCAAAGGCCTAGTTCGGACAACACGACCAACGACATGGGCCGGGGAACATTCCCCGGCCCTTTTTCCTGGTTGACCGCCCCACTCCAACAGACTAGATTTACAACATGGGAATAGAAATCAAAACCTTTGCGACTCTGGCGAAATACCTGCCGGAAAACAGCGCCGACTATCCTGTGGAACCGGGTGAGACCGTCCGCTCCCTGGTAAACAGGCTCGGCATTCCGGAGAAGGACGTCACCCTCATTTTCGTCAATGCCCTGCGCTCCGATCTCGATCGCGAGATACAGGACGGAGACCGCGTGGGACTGTTTCCCCCGGTGGGCGGCGGCTAGTCCTTTGGACGACACCCTCAATATCGGCATCCTCGCCATGGCGCGCCCCGGTTCTCTGCCGTGGGGCGGCACTGGGCCTGTCCTTGACGTCGAGCGGGTGGCCGAACTGGCCGCGCGGCACGATGTGCCAGGCAGCGAAATCGAGGCCCTGGCCCTGGAACTGGACGTCACGCCCACCCGCTATCTGCGCAACCGGCAATGCATCTCCCGGGAGGACCAGCTCGGCCTGCTCCGCGCCCGAGTGGCCCAGGTAGGCCTCGGCGGCCTTGGCGGGACGCTGCTGGAGCAACTCCTGCGCCTCGGAGTCGGGACCCTGCGCGCGGCCGACGGCGACAAATTCGAGGCGTCCAATCTTAACCGGCAGGCGCTCGCCACCCTGAACGGTCTGGGCCGGGACAAGGCCCGTGCGGCCCGATTGCGGGCTGCGGAGGTCAACCCCTCGACCACCCTGGAAACCGTGTCCGAATTCCTGACACCGGACACCCTGCCGAAGTTCCTGGAGGGTTGCGCCGTGGCCGTGGACGCCCTGGGCGGCCTGACCATGCGCGGCCATCTCCAAAGGGCGGCAGGCGCGGCGTCCATTCCCCTGGTGACAGGAGCGTTGGCCGGGTGGACCGGCTATGTGGCCGTGGTCATGCCTGGACAGATCGGCCCGGCCGATCTCATGGGCGAGGACAACGGCGGGGAGGAATTACTCGGCTGTCCGGCCCCGACCGTGAACTTCGTGGCCTCCCTCATGGCCTCCGAAGTCGTCAACATCCTCACCGGAAAGCCGACCCTTGCCGGAAAGATGCTCCTGGCCGACCTGCGCTCGCACACATTCGAGACCGTTTCGCTCTGATTCGGTGCCAAGTCCTGCTTTATTATGTTTTCGTTGACGTAATTCCCAAATATCGTCTATTTTTCCTCCTGTTATAATCTTCTTTACAAAACGACGGGTTCACCAGCCTGCGAACTCCGAGGTACTCCATGAAACAACAACCTGAAACCGTCCTGAGACTGCGCGTCTGGCTCGACCAGGAAGATCAGACCTACATCGGCATCGGAAGCACTCTCCTGCTGCAACAGGTCGAAAAACTCGGCTCTCTGCGCCAGGCGGCCGAAGCTCTGGGCATGTCCTACCGCCGCGCCTGGGGCAAATTGAAAAGCGCCGAGGAGCGCATAGGCAAACCCTTGGTGGAAAAGACCAAAGGTAAAGGCCAGCGTTTCAATCTTTCGCCCTATGGCAAGGAAATTATGGAAAAATTCCTCCACTTTTACCTGGACGTGGAGGAGTACGCCACGCAACGCGCCTCGGAACTGCTCGACATGGACGTAAAGAAGTCCGGTGAATTTTACCGGGAAGACACGGAATAAAGCCTCATATCGTTTGGGGCCAGCGGATATAACTGTTCATAAATGGAGGGAAAAATGAAACGTTTGCTGATCGCCGCCCTGTCCTGCCTCATCATCGCCGCCATGGCGCTGCCTGTCATGGCCGCCCAGACGCTGATGATGGCCACCACCACCAGCACCGCCAACACCGGACTGCTGGACGACCTGATCGTGCCCAAATTCATGAAAGACACCGGCATCGAGATCAAATTCGTGGCCGTGGGAACGGGCAAGGCCCTCAAAATGGCCGAGAACTGCGACGTGGACGTGGTCCTGGTCCATGCCCCCGCAGCCGAAAAGGCTTACGTGGACAAGGGCGTGCTCGTGGATCGCAAGGAACTCATGTATAACGACTTCGTCATCATCGGCCCGGCTTCCGACCCGGCGGGCGTGAAGGGCATGGGCGTGGCCGAAGCGCTGAAGACCATCGCCCAGAAGCAGGCCGTGTTCGCCAGCCGCGGCGACAACTCCGGCACCCACAAGAAGGAGCTGTCCCTGTGGAAAGCCGCCGAAATGCCCGTGCCCGAAAAGGACGCCTGGTACATCCAGACCGGACAGGGAATGCTGCCGACCATCAACATCGCCAACGAGAAGAACGGCTACACCATGACCGACCGCGGCACCTTCATCAAGTACGCCGACACCAAGGGCGGCAACCCGCCTCTGGTGGTCCTGGTCGAAGGCGACAAGGTCCTGTTCAACCAGTATAGCGCCCTGGCCGTGAACACCGCCATGTGCAAAGACGCCCAGTACGAGCTGGCGACCAAGTTCATCAACTGGATGGCCTCTCCTGAAACCCAGGAGGCCATCGGCAACTTCAAGCTGCTCGGCAAGAAGCTGTTCATCCCCAACGCAAAATAACACCACAGTCATCATCCGACGGGGGAGGGAGGCGGCATCTCCCTCCCCCGCCTTCACGAGAGCTACATGGAATATCTGCTGCAAGGCTTCATACAGGGGTTCAAGCTCCTTTTCTCCGGCAATCCCGAGACCTATTCCGCCATCACGACCACGGTGTATGCGTCCACCCTGTCCATGATATGCAGCCTGTCCATCGGCGTGCCGCTCGGGTTCCTGCTGGGCTACAAAACATTTCCCGGAAAGAAGGTCGTCCGCACCATGGTGGACACTCTCCTTTCCTTTCCCACGGTGGTCATAGGACTGGTCGTCTACGCCTTCCTGACCCGCAACGGGCCTCTGGGCGGGACCGGACTGCTCTTCACCATACCCGGCATGTCCATCGGCCAGACCCTGCTCGGGCTGCCCATCATCATCGCCATGACCGCCAACGCCGTGGAGTCGCTCGACAAGCGGCTGCCCATGACCCTGCTCACCCTGGGCGCGACCCCGGTCCAGATGATGTGGGCCACGGTCCTCGAAGCCCGTTATTCCATCATGCTCGCGGCCATGGCCGCATACGGGCGGATCGTCTCCGAAGTGGGCATCTCCATGATGGTCGGCGGAAACATCAAATGGCATACCCGAACCATCACCACGGCCATCGCGCTGGAAACCGGCAAAGGCGAATTCGCCGTGGGCATCGCCCTGGGCATGGTCCTCCTGACCGTTGCGCTGCTGGTCAACATCGGGGCCGCAGGCCTCAAGAAACGGGCAGTCCAATGACCATTCCCCTGATCTCCCTCGACAAGATTCGCCAACGCTATTCCGAACGTACCGTCCTCGACATCGACCACCTGGAATTCGAGAAAGGCTCCATCATCGGCCTCGCGGGTCCCAACGGCTCCGGCAAATCCACCATGCTCCGGCTGCTCGCCTTCCTGGAATCGCCGGCGCACGGCACCATCACTTTTCTCGGCCGCCCCGCCCAGGCCAGGTCGGCCGTGAACCGACAGGTCACGCTGCTGGTGCAGGAACCCTACCTGCTCAAGCGCACGGTCTTCGCCAACGTGGCCTACGGACTGCGCATTCGCCGCAAGAACGACATCCCGGGCAAGGTGGCCCGGGCTCTAGAAATCGTCGGACTCGACCCCGCCATATTCGCCAAGCGGCAATGGTACGAGCTGTCCGGCGGCGAAGTGCAGCGCGTGGCCCTGGCGGCGCGCCTGGTTCTCAAGCCCAAGCTCCTCCTCATGGACGAGCCCACGGCCAGCCTGGACGCAAAAAGCGCCGAACTGATCCATCAAGCAGTGCTGTCCGCCCGCGACGAGTACGGCGCGAGCCTGGTTATCGCCAGCCACGATATGCCCTGGCTCGAAGGGGTCACGGAACACATCCACTATCTCGATAGCGGCCGCCTCGTGCGGACCGTCTAACCGTTCGGAGGAACTCATGAAGGCAGTCTCCCTCGTCGGACCGAAGAAATCCGGCAAGACCACCCTGGGCGTACAACTCGCCCGCCATTTCAAGGAACAAGGACTGACCGTTTCCGCGGCCAAATTCAGCCACCACGGCTTCGATTGGAGCGACACCGACACCACGGACTACGCATCCGTCTGCGACGCCGTGGCGGGCCTGAACCCCAAGGAAACCTTCGTTCACTGGACCAAACGCAGCTTCCTGCCCGATCTGTTGCCGTTGCTGAACAATGACGTGCTCATCGTGGAAGGAGGCAAGGAACTGGGCTTTCTGCCGCGCATCCTCTGTCTGCGCGGCGACCTGTCCGACGGCGTGGACTGGCTCCACCCGGAGCTGGCCATAGCCAGCGTGGGTGACGAATCCGTGGAAGGAGTGCCCGTGCTCAACGACATTTCGGCCCTGGCCGACGCCGTGCTTGAAAAGGGATTCTTCCTGCCGGGCATGGACTGTGAGACCTGCGGCCGCCCGGACTGCCGCACGCTGGCCTCTGAAATCGTGGCGGGAAAAACCACGACCAAGGCGTGTCTGGCCATGCACAACTCCATCCAGCTCGATATCGACGGCGCGCCGGTTGGCATGAAGCCCTTCGTGGAGGACATCATCTCCGCCTCCATCAGGGAAATGGTCCGCACTCTCAAGGGATACGCTCCCGGCAAGGCCACCATCAAACTGGACGTGTAGATCATGCGCATCGTTCTCTTCGAGCCGGAAATTCCACCGAACACCGGCAATATCGCCCGGCTGTGTGCCGCCACGCGGACCCCGCTCCACCTCATCGAGCCGCTCGGATTCTCCATTGACGACAAGCACCTCAAACGCGCGGGCCTGGATTACTGGCCGCATGTGGATGTGACCGTCCACCCGAACTTCGACCACTTTCTCGAAACGATCGCGCCGCCGAGGCTGGTCATGGCCACCACCAAGGCCAGCACCGCCCATCACCGCTTCGAATTCCGGGCCGACGACGCCATAGTCCTCGGCCCGGAGTCGCGCGGCCTGCCCGTCGAACTCATGGACGGCCGCCCAAGAGTGCGCATTCCCATTTGGGGAGAGGTCCGCAGCCTGAACCTGTCAACGGCCGCGGGTATCCTCCTCTTCGAGGCCCTGCGCCAAACCGATTCCATCAGGGACACCTTCACGGCTTGAGTTTTTACCCGCCTGGCTGTAGGGTTTTCAAAGTTCACCAATCTCCGAACCCTTTCACCCAGACCAACATAATTTCCATGAAAATACTCGTCACCGGCGGCTGCGGCTTCATCGGCACCAACTTCATCAGGCTCATGCTCGGCTCACACCCCGACTGGTCCATCATCAATCTGGACAAGCTCACCTATGCGGGCAACAGGTTGAACCTCCTGGACCTGGAGGAAAACGAGCCCCGCTACGACTTTGTGCAGGGCGACATCTGCGACCGCGATCTGGTCATGGACCTCCTGGCCGACCATAAAGTGGACGCGGTGGTCAACTTCGCGGCCGAGTCTCATGTGGACAGGTCCATCAACGACCCGTCGCCATTCGTCGCCACCAACGTGGCCGGAGCGCAAAACCTCATGGAATGCGCCCGTCAACGCCGCACGGAACGGTTCGTCCACGTGTCCACCGATGAGGTCTACGGCACCCTCGGCCCGTCGGGCAAATTCACCGAGGACACTCCCCTCGCGCCCAACAGCCCCTATTCCGCCAGCAAGGCCGGTGCGGACCTCATGGCCCGGGCCTATTTCGAAACCTATCATTTCCCGGTGCTCATCACCCGCTGCTCCAACAACTACGGTCCATACCAATTCCCCGAGAAGCTCATCCCCCTCATGTTCCTCAACGCCAAGGCGAACAAGCAGCTGCCCGTCTACGGGGACGGCCTCAACGTTCGCGACTGGATTTTCGTGGACGATCACTGCCGAGGCGTGGAGCTGACCCTGACCAAGGGACGCGAGGGGCAGGTCTACAACTTCGGCGGCAACGCCGAGGAAACCAACATCTCCGTAGTCAGGACCCTGCTCTCCATCGTGGGCAAACCGGAGTCGCTGATTACCTACGTCACCGACCGGCCGGGCCACGACAAACGGTACGCCATGGACTTTTCCCTGGCGCATAAAGAGCTCGGTTTCGCCCCTACGCTGCCCTTCGACGAAGGATTGACGCGAACCATTGCCTGGTACGAAGCCAACGGAACCTGGCTTGAACAGGTCCAAAGCGGCGAATACCGGAACTTCATGGACACGTGGTACGAGGAGCGCGCCTGATGCGCATTGAAGGACTGCGGGTTGCCATCCTGGGCGGCAGGAGTGGACTGCTGGGGCAAGCCCTGACCAAGGAATTCAGCCGAGCCGGGGCCATGGCCTTCCCCCTCTCCCGCAAGGACTGCGACGTTCTCGACCCGCTGTGCATGGAAGGATGGCTGAACCGAAACGACCCGGATCTGCTCGTCAACGCCACCGGCTATACGCAGGTGGACTTGGCCGAGGATGAACCGGAAAAAGCCTTCGCCCTCAACGCCACCGCTCCGCCGCTGTTGGCCACGCTGGCCGCGCGGCGGGCCATCCCTTTTATCCACTACAGCACGGACTTCGTTTTCAGCGGCCACAAGCACTCGCCCTACACGGAGTACGACGAAGCCAACGCGACTTCGGTTTACGGAATCAGCAAAGCGGACGGCGAACGCGGCCTGCTCAAGCTCGGCTATGAGCGCACCCTGATAATCCGGATATCCTGGCTCTTCGGTCCGGGCAGGACGAACTTCGTGAAAAAAATTCTCGGACTGGCGGACACGCGCCGCAACCTGACCGTGGTCAACGACCAGGTCGGTTCTCCCTCCTACACACCGGATATCGCAAAAAACACCATCCGGCTGGTGGAAAAGGACGCAACCGGGATATTCCATCTCGCCAATTCCGGGGAAACCTCCTGGCACGGGTTGGCCAACACCGCCGTCAGCCTCGCAAACAAGGACTGCACGGTCTCGCCCGTCCCCACTTCGGCCTATCCCACCAAGGCCGTCCGCCCCTCATACTCGGTGCTCGATCTGGCCAAATTCACCCGGACCACGGGCGTAACTCCGCGTCGCTGGGAAGACGCCCTCAGACAATACGTCCTGGAAGACCTCGCCCAGGACGCCTAGGCCCTCCCGATCGTCTAAAGCATGAGATCGCGCACCCGGAGGTTGCACGCCGCAAGGCGCGCGGACACAAGGTTCACCAGGAAACGGTTGATGGCTGTAACCAGCCTGGGGGCGCGCGCTTCTATCGCCTCAAGCCTGCGCAGGGTCATGCGGTAAAGGACACACCTCTCGGCGGCCCGGATGGTCGCCGATCTCGGAGACAAAGTGTAAATGCCCATCTCGCCGAACACCGCGCCCGGCCCCACTTTTTTCAGCCGGATGATTCGGCCGTCGGGCAGTTCCAGTTCGACGTCCAGCCTGCCGGATTCCACGAAATACATGGCGTCTGAACTGTCCCCCTGTCGAAAGACCGTTTCGCCCGCCTGCACCACCTCGCGCTGAAGGGCCTTCATAAGCGCCGGGATATACCGGGGCACCGGAAAGATCGGGACCAACAGCTCGGGCAGTGTCCTGCGCTTCATCTCCAGCATTCCCTCGGCGTCGAGCACCCGATTCTCGCACCACTCCAGGGCGTAATCCAGGTTGAAGAATATCTTGAACTGCCCGTCCTCGTCGCCCGCATACCCAAGGGAAACGAGATGGGACTCCAATTCCAGCGGCGCGCTGGTGATGACCACCTGAACACCGCCTTCTTCGGCCAGCCTGTGCAGCTTGGCGAAACCGAGCCCGGAAGCCGAGGCGAAGCCTTCCACCAGCCGAAAATCAAGAACCAGATAGTCCAGGGAGAGCCGGTTGGATTCCTCCAACCTCGCGCGCACCGCCTTGACCAGCCGCTCCATGGAGCCGAGAAAGAGGAATCCCTGGATGCGCATGATGTGGATATGGTCGCCGTATTCCTTGAGAATCCTCTGCTGCGCCGAGGCCCTGTCAACGTTGCTGGAGTGATGGGAGCCCGACAGCTCGTTTCGCACCACGCCTCCACGGCCCGCACGGCTGACCGTGACCATCAGCGCCAGGACCACGCCGACGGCGACGCCTTCGAGCAATCCGAGAAGAATGGTCGCCGCAAAGGTCAGCCTGAGCAGCCACAGATCGGTTCGGCCGGTAAAGGAAGAGCGGGTCCTGAATCCCCAATCGCGAATAAGGTCAAGCCCGGCGTACACGAGCAACCCCTCGGGCACGAAGCGGGGGATCATGGGCAGCACCACGTCCGCGTAAAGCAGTCCCACGCCACAGACCAGACCGGCCACGATCCCGGCCAGCGGCCCCCTGCCGCCCGAGGTATAGCTGCCTGCGCTCCTGCCGTAGGAAAGCGACACGGGCATACCGCAAAACATCCCGGAAACCATATTCGTCACGCCGAGAGCGGCATATTCGCGATTCAGATCGCTCTCCTTCCCACTCATCAGCTCAAGCCGGGTAGTCCGATACATGACAGTGAGCACGGCCAGAACGACCATGGCCCCGATGTACAACGAATGCGATTTGATTACCGCCCACTGAATGTCGCTGAAAAGCAAGGGTGAGCGCAGCACCTCCACCAGATGAACCAGGAGCGACCCCTCAGGGAACGGCACCGGCGCAGCGAGGTCCTTGAGGCCAGAATCAGCAGCCCAGATTCCCACCCCGTTTCCAGCCCCCACTGCGGCCAGGATCAAGGCCAGCAGAAACAGGGAGTTTTTGGTCCTGAACATGGCGAAGAACAGGAACAGGCCGAAGATCACGCTCGGCCCCATGGTGTTGAGGTCCTGGTGCAAATCGAAATCGGTGGTCAGGGAGAGAGCCAGGCTATAGACGTTGCTCCAATCGGGATTCAGGCCGCCCATCCAGGCGAACGCCCCGACGAGCACGAATACCCCCACGCCGCCGATAGCCCCGCCGACGATTTGCAGTGGAATGAAGCGGATGAACTCACCGACCCTGAACCGGGCCAGCAGGAGCAGGCTCAATCCCGTCAGCAACGCCGCCGTGCTGATGCCCGCCAGGATGGTCGGCAGGATGAGCTCCGGGGTGAAGGTCTCGGCCATGTAGCGGTACATGCTCCCGATGAACAGAAAAAGCACGGCGGTCAGAACCGTCTCGGGCCCGACCAAGGCGAAGGGAATGCGCGAGAGGAAGGAAAAGCAGATGGAGCCGACGATGACGCCGGTCAGCGCGGTGCCGAGCAGAAACGGCAGGTATTGATGCATCCCGCCCTGGGAAGCGGCCAGCAAGGACAGGGAATAGACGAAAAACAGGGACAGCAGGCCGGAAACGATGCCCGCGTACAGGTTGAGGGTCTTTCCGCCGCGCAGCAGCCGCCAACGGTCGGGGTCCGAATCGCCTTCGAGATTCGTCGCTCCCTCGTCCCCCTTGAAGTCCGCGTCCCACACCTCCGGCGCGCCCGGCTCGACAAGATCGCTCACGTCGATCTCGCTCTCATCCACTTCAGGCTCGGTTTCGACCGTATCCAGCACCGCGCCGCAACGAGAACACTTGGAACCGCCACCCTGCTCCTGGACGTGCCCGCAGGCGGCGCAAATAACGTCTTCCGCCCGCCCCAGGTCGACTTCCGGCCGCTCGTCGAGATTGATAGGGAGTAAAGGCTCGGCGTTCCCTTCCGCCCGGGAAGGCTTTTTCTTCGAAACTCGATCGTCGGCCACGGTCACGCCCAGGCCGCAACCCGGACACCTGGCTTTTTTCCCAATCAGCCCATCAGGGACAGCTCGCTCATAACCGCACGAATCACACTTGAAGCTAGCCACAGGTTACCGCCGGAGACAAGAGGTGCATCCATAAACCGGGGAAGACGAAACCGGTCGACATATTGTTTCACGCTTCTAGCTACATACGTCAACCCACGGCCTCACGCAAGCCGACTCCACAAAGGAATGCACGCGCTTTTTTCAAAAAAGACGCGCCCCGGGCCTAAAGTTTCCGACCTATGGGTCGATGCGATAATTGCGAGTGAGGCGAATTGTGTACACGGATCGTACCAGCCTCCCCGGATGTGAAACCGAATCCCATGGAAGGGAGCCATGCGCAAGCATACCGTTTCCATAATCGTTTCCGACTTGGAAACCCACCCCGGCCTGCCGCGCCTGTTGCAGTCCATCTCCCGGCAGTCCGACGGACTCGACCGGACTGAGATCGTGGTGGCAGGAAACGGCGGGCACGCCCCCTCCGACCAGGATGTCTGGCGGGCCATAACAGGACTCGACGCCATCCGGCTGGAAGCTTTCGATACCGACGTCACTCCGTCCAGGGCCAGAAATCTTGCCGCATCCAGAACGCTCGGCGACCTGCTCATGTTCGTGAGGCCCGATTACCGCCTCGACCCCAAGTATCTGACCACCGTCGATGCGGTCTTCGAGGATCACCCCGAAACCGGAATAATGTACGCCGACTATATCCGGCTGGCTCCCGACAGGAACCGCGCCCTCGGCCCGTCCATGGTCCAACTGCCTCCGTACCGGGACGGCCTGCTCCAAGCCCGGGGATTCCTGGGCCCCGGCGTACTCATCACGCGCGAGGCGTTCGATCGGACAAACGGATTCCGAGACAACACATTCTACCGCGACTGGGACCTGTGGGTGCAGGCGGCCCTTGCGGGCAGCCAGTTTCACCATGTCAGCTATCCGCTGGCCTCCTGCGAGCACCATAAGCCGTCTTTCAGGGAACGCGCCGAAGACGGCCGGTGCAAGGCGATCCTGGTCATCAACAACCAGCAGTTCTTCCACGAACACACCGTGCGCTGGGCGCTGGCCCATCTGCGCGGCGAAGCCTGGGCCGCATCCTTCGGATTCATGTCCATTCCCGGCCCCCTGGACGTCACCCACATGCTCCACGACCACGCCATGCGAGCCATGGGAGCCGATACGCTGGCCGATGAAGCCATTCGCCGATTCCGCCACGCGGCGATCAATTCCGGTCCATTCTGAACGCAACGCGAAAAGCGCCGCGACCGAAGGCCCGCTCTCACGCGGCGCATCGGCCCCGGAATCCGAAAACCCCGACGATCAAGACGTAACTATCCGAAAGAATATTCGGAAGAATTATTAGCGGCGGGCTTTAAAACGCCGATAGAGACGACGAAGAATCAACACCGCGCAACCGAGAAGACCGACCAACAGAAGGATCGCGCCTATGGGGAGCGCTGGGCCGAATTCGCGGAGAACACCGTTCTCATCAACGGTGACGAAGTAATTGCCCAAAGCAAGGAGAATCAACGCGGAAGTGAGAATAGCCGCGACCGTGGCCCAGGCGACGCGCCCTTCGGCCGGTTTGCAGAAGGCCTGAAAAACCGACCAACCGATCAGGCCGATAATCGCGAGGAGCAAATACACGTTCATGAGCAACTCCGGTCATACCGCCGACGACGGGCCGGGCCGCCGCCCGGGGCAACCCCGGGCTTGCGGCCCCGAACACTCCCCCTAAAGAGGGATGCCGGTCTCGACCAGGTCCTGCCGCAACAGTTCCCTGATGCGCTTCGCGACCGGGCCGGGCTTGACGTTGTGAATGGGCTTGCCGTTGAAGCGGACCACGGGAATGGCGTCGCCGGTGGTGCCCACGATGAGGACTTCGCGTGCGAGCAGGATTTCCTCCTCGCTGATGCCGCGAAAAACAATGGAAATCTCGCCCTTGATAAGGTCCACCGCGCGCATGAGGGTGGTTCCGGCCAGGGCGTTGGTGAACTCGGGGATGACCAGACGGCCCTTGTCATCCACGATGCAGACGTTCTCCGTGGCTCCTTCGGCAAGCAAGCCGTTATGGTCGAAGCAGAACGGGAAGTCGTAGCCCTTCTCCTCGGCCTCGTGCTTCATGAGCACGTTGGGCAGGTAGTCGATGGACTTGATGGTCGCCAGGTACGACTGCTTGGCCGGAATGGAGGTCTTGAAGGCGGTCACGCCGTTCTCGTAGACCGATTCCGGTTTGGGATGCATATCGTAAGCCACCACGTAGAGGCTCGACTCGGGGCATTCGGACGGATAGATGCCGAAGCCGCCCGGCCCGCGCCCGATGAGCACGCGGACCATGCCGGTATCCCGGCCCCCCGCCCTGGCCACGTCCAAAATGAGCTGCCGGATGTCGTCCCAGGGACACGGCGGGGTCATGTAGATGGCCTGGCAGAAACGCTCCATGCGGGCCATGTGCGGCTCAAGCTGATAGAGCTTCCGGTCCACAAACTTCATGGTCTCGAAAATGCCGTCCCCGCGATGGACCAGATGGTCGTCCCAGGGCATGAGCATGAGCCTCGGATCCGTGCAGATCATGCCCACGCGGTGCTCGTAAAACGCCTGTATTTCCGACGAGCCTGGCCGCTCCACGGCCAGCATCGCTTCCAAATACGCCTTGGAATCCGCTACATTGGCCACGCCGAACTCCTTAGGGCACGCGCACCAGGTCGCGCTCGATGAGGGTCTCGGCGATCTGGATGGTATTCAGGGCCGCGCCCTTGCGGATGTTGTCGGAAACAACCCACATGTTGATGCCGTTCTCAATGGTCTCGTCCTCGCGGATACGGCCGACAAAGGTGTCGTCCTCGCCGGAAGCGGTGATGGCCATGGGGTAGGCGAGCTTCTCGGGGTAATCCTCAACCACGACGCCGGGAGCCTTGGCCAGCAGCGCGCGGACATCGTCGGCGGTCAGCTTGAGCTCGGTCTCGATGTTGATGGACTCGGAGTGGCCGTAGAAGACCGGCACGCGCACGCAGGTGGCGGTGACCTTGATATTCGGATCGCCCATGATCTTGACCGTCTCGTTGACCATCTTCATTTCTTCCTTGGTGTAGCCGTTGGGCTGGAAGACATCGATGTGCGGCAGGCAGTTGAAGGCGATCTGGTGCGGGTAGACGTCGGCCACAACGGGCTGGCCGGACATGAGGCGGCGGACCTGGTTCTCCAGTTCCTCGATGGCCTTCTGGCCGGTGCCGGAGACGGCCTGGTAGGTGGATACCACCACGCGCTTGATCTTCGCTTCGTCATGGATGGGCTTGAGCGCGACCATCATCTGGATGGTGGAGCAGTTCGGATTGGCAATGATGCCCTTGTGCCAGTCCAGGTCCTCGGGGTTCACTTCGGGCACCACCAGGGGGCATTCGGGGTCCATGCGCCAGGCCGCGGAGTTGTCGACCACAACACAGCCGGCCTTGGCCGCGATGGGGGCGTACTCCTTGCTGATGGCTCCGCCGGCGGAAAACAAAGCGATGTCCACGCCCTCGAAGGAATCCTTGGTCAGTTCGAGCACGGTCAGCTCTTCGCCCTTGCACTCGACCTTCTTGCCCGCGCTCCGCGCGGAGGCCAACGGAATGACCTTGCTGTAGGGGAAATCCCTCTGCTCCAGGACCCGCAGCATCTCCTGACCGACCGCACCCGTGGCGCCGCACACGGCGACAACGAAATTCTTGCTCATCTTCCTTACTCCCACGAACTATATATTGAGATTTTTTCCGATTTCCAGAACAGCCTCGGCGCGATTGAGCGTATACAAATGCACGCCCGGCGCGCCCCCTTCCAGGAGCTCGCGCGCCTGTTTGGTCGCGTAGTCGATGCCGAGTCTGTACACGGCATCGTCACCGCCCTCCTCATGCGCCTTTTCCAAGGCGCTCAAGAACTTGCCCGGAATGGCCGCGCCACACAGGCCCAGGATGAACTTGGCGGATTTCAGGCTCATGATCGGCAGGATGCCGGGAATGACCGGCACGTCCGAGCCCATCAACCGAAGCCGCTCCACGCAGTCGAAATACAGCCGGTTGTCGAAAAACAACTGCGTCACCAGAAATTCAGCGCCCTTGCGGACCTTCTGATGCACCATCTCCAGATCGGACTTGATGGACGGCGACTCGCAGTGGGGTTCGGGATAGGCCGCGCCGCCCACGCACAGTCCGGGATACCGGCCGGAAATATACTCGATGAGGTCTGACGCGTGCCGGAACTCCTGGGAGTCGAAGTCGAAATTTTCCACGCCGCGGGGCGGATCACCACGCAGAGCCAGGACGTTGTCGATATCGGCCTTGACCAGGCTCTCCAGGAAAGCGTCCAGCTTTTCGGCCGACGCCCCGACGCTGGTCAGATGGGTGATGGGCTCGATGCCGTGGTCCCGTTTCATCCGGGTGGCGATCTCCAGTGTATTGTCCTGCGTTCCGCCGCCCGCGCCGTAGGTCACGGACGCGAACAGGGGATCGAGGACCTTGAGCTTGTCGACCACCTCGAAAAAGGCGGGCCATGCTTCCCGCTCTTTGGGCGGAAAGAACTCCATGGAGATGAACGGGGACTTCCCATCGATCAGATCACAAACGCGCAAAGCTTACTCCTTCAACAATCGCTTCAAATATGGCCCACGGCGGGCAAGTGAAATCATATACTCCTTCTCGCCCCAACCTTCAATGGGAAATGGCGCGGGCCGTGACGGAAAGGCAATTCGAATCAGGAATGGAGGGCTTCGACGATAACGGTGTCGGCGGGCAGGAAATCGAGCTGAAGCGGACAGGCTGGATCGACCCATGCCATAAGCTGGTTCTCAACACTCTTCAACTCACCGGAATACTTATTGATATGATAAAAATACAGATGAACTCGGAATTCGTCGTACTCATGCCGCAGGTCGCGCCAGTATTCGAATTCAAGAGGGGTTACGTCCAGTTCCTCCCGGAATTCGCGGACCAGCGCCTGCTCGCGGGTTTCGCCGGGCTCAACCTTGCCGCCGGGGAACTCCCACCACCCGGCCATGGGCCCGCCGTCCGGCCGCCGCACGGCCAGATACTCTCCGTTGCGCCAGACGATACCGGCCACTACCTCCAGGACGGGTTTGGTCATTCGGGCTCTCCGTCGCCGGAGATGGCCTCCATGCGCTCCTCCAGCTCGGCCATGCGTTCCATGAGGTTCTCGGCCCACTCGGTGGCCTCCTTGTAAGCCGCATTGAGCTTGAGCGCCTCCTCAGGCTTCGCGTACGTGGCGGGATCGTTCATCTTCTCTTCCAGTCCGGCCTGCTCGTCCAAAACCTTTTCCAGGTCCGCCTCAAGCTTCTCGTATTTCTTCTTGAGAGGCTTGAGTTCGCGGTAGAGGCGATTGCGCTCTTCCGCCTGACGGCGTTTCTCATCCTTGGAAAGCTTGCGCCGTTCCAAAGCCTCCTCGGGATCGCAGGCGGACTGCCCGTTGCGGCACGCCTCCTCCCGCTTCTGCTTCGCGTGGTACTCCTCGAACCCGCCCACATGCTGGGTCAGCCCGTTTTCGTCCAGAGCCCAGACCTCTTCGGCCACCTCATTGAGCAAATAGCGGTCGTGGGCCACGAAGAAGAGCGTTCCCTCGTAATCCTGCAATGCGCGGATAAGCCCCTCGCGGGTTTCGATATCCAGGTGGTTGGTGGGCTCGTCGAGAAGAAGCAGATTGGCCCGGGCCAGAAACAATGTGGCCAGGAGCAGGCGGGACTTCTCGCCGCCGGACAGTCCCCGGACCTTGCGGTCGAAATACGGCTCGCCCAGCAGGAACAGGCCGAGAACGCTCATGACCTGCTCTTCGGTCAATCCAGGGCTGGAAAGCCGCCTGATCTCGCCGAGGACGGTACTGTCCAGGTTGAGGATTTCGTGCTGATGCTGGCTGAAATAGCCCATTTCCGTGCCCGGCCCGATCTTGACGTTCCCCGCGGAAGGCGTCAGCGACCCGGCGATGAGCTTGAGCAGGGTCGACTTGCCCGCGCCGTTGGGCGCGACCACGGCCACCTTCTTGCCCCGGAAGAGCTGAAAATTCAGGGCGGGCCAAACGGACTCCCCGCCCTCGTAATGAAATTCGAGGTCCACGACGGAGATCGCGACCTTGTCGCCGCGCTTGGGCTCGGGCAGGCGGAAATTCAGGCTCCTGCCGCGATGATGGGAGGCCTGGACCTCCTTGATCTGGCTCAGTTCCCGCTCCAGCTTCTCCACCTTCTTGAGCTTGCTCTGGGCTTGGGCGGCCTTGCGCGCCTTGACGCGGAATTTATTGATGTATTTGTATTCGTTGTCGATCTTCGCCGAAAGCTTGTCCGCTTCCTTGCGACGCTGCTCCCGATTTTCCTCGTCCCACGCCAAAAATTCGTCGAAGGACCCCTTGCGCAGCAACGGCTTGGCTCCGCCAAGGAAGAGCACATGGGTTCCGACCCTGTTCAGAAAAATACGATCGTGAACCACGAAGGCGAGCGCGCCCCGGAAGTTGAGAAGGTAATCCTCCAGCCACTCCACGGCCTCCAGGTCGAGATGGTTGGTGGGCTCGTCCAGAAGAAGCACGTCCGCGCCCTGAAGGAGCACCCTGCCGAGCTTGGCACGTTCGCGCCAACCGCCCGACAGTTCACCGATGCGCTTGTGCAGCGACTCCTCGGAAAATCCCAGGCCGGTCAGGATGGCCCGCGCCTTGTGATCAGGATTGTAGCCGTAAAGACGCTCGAACTCGGCCTGCCGATGGGCCAACTGCTCGATGCGGCCGTTATCGCCCTCGTGCACGGCGCGCTCCCACTCTTCCCAGAACTCGTTCCAGGAGGGCAGCGCGGAGAGGACCCAGGCCAAAAGCTGCTGTTCCAATATCTCGCCGGTCATTTCCTGGGCCACATAGCCCACGCGGGCGCCCTTGGTCAGAGTGACCTGGCCGCCGTCGGGCTCTATCTCCCCGGCCAGAACCTTGAGCAAAGTGGACTTGCCGCAGCCGTTGGGGCCGGTCAGGGCCAGGCGCATACCGGGCGTGACCTCAAAGGCGACGTCGGAAAAGATCGGCTCTCCGCCGAAGGATTTCTGTAGGCTCTGTACTGTAATGCGGGACATATGTGGACCTTTCTGTTTTGCGGATGAGAGATATAATGGGAGGACGGGATTGGCAACCGTTTTGACCGCGCACGATCCGCAGGGTACACTGCGTCCATGCAGACATGGCACGTCTACCTGCTCCGCTGCGCGGACAACAGCCTCTATTGCGGCATCACCAACAATCTGGACCGAAGACTCGCGGCCCACAACGCCGGGACCGCCTCCAAATACACCCGGGCCAGACTGCCGGTGCGGCTGGAGGCCAGCGTGACTGTGGACGGCAAGAGCGCGGCCCTGAGACTGGAAATAGCCATCAAGAAAATCCCGGCCTGCCGTAAAATCAAACGATTGCTCGAGGCCGGGAATATATCCTGAATTCTTAAAGAATTTCCAGTATTCGCTTGCCTCACAACATGATCCGAAGTACATGATTCGGAGCTAAGGACTCCGCCAACTCGACAACGCAAGGCTCCGTTTCATGCTGGAAGTTAGTACCCTATACCTTCTCCTGGCCATGTTCGGGTTTGTTCTTCTGGGGATTCTCGTAATTCACCATCACAACTGCACCGACCAGATTTGCCGAAAAAGGCATGAGATTCGACGACTGACGATCGATCTTACGGCCAAGAACGCCGTGCTGGAAGAGCAAATCGCCGAGCTCAAGGCCGCAATCGACGATGTCAACGATCAGATCGCTCTGCTTGAACTGAGACAGCAACCATGATGACCTTCAGCATCATCCTGGGCACTGCTCTCGCCTTCTTCGTCACGGCGTTCCGCGCGCTTTCCCGGCACCGCCACGCCACCATGGCCCGGCTGACCGACGAACGTCGGGAGATAGACGCCCTCCACCAGTCCTTGACCAAACAGAGACGGGAACTGCAACGGGAGCGGACCAGCAAGGAACAAATCCTGTGCTCCCTGAAGAACAACCAAGGCATTGTTCAGACCGCCAGCGTAGCCGACTTGGAAACCTTGGAGACGGACGACAACGAAAAGATCGGCCGCTACCTGCTCGCCCGGGGCAAGATCACCATGGAGCAGCACGAACGAGCCCTCCAAAAAATGAACATCCTCAAAATGGATTACCTCGGCGTGTGCCTGACGCTCGGCTTCATCGACCTGGAAACCAGCCAAAAGGCAAAGAAGGCGGCCAAGGCCAACTCCCCTTCCATCTGATCCTCCAAGGCAGACAAAAGGACCGCATCGCCAAGCGACGCGGCCCTCTTCTTCTCTTGTTTCGGAAACAGGCTACATGTTCGCCAGCACGGCCTCGGCCATGCCTGTGCAACCCACGCGCTTTCCGCCTTCCTGCATGATGTCGCCGGTGCGGTAGCCCTGCTCAAGGGTTTTTTCCACGGCCTGCTCAATGCAGTCGGCCTCCTCGGCCATGTCGAAGGCGTGGCGCAACATCATGGACACGGACAGGATGGTGGCCAGGGGGTTGGCCAGGTCCTTACCCGCGATATCCGGCGCCGAACCGTGAATCGGCTCGAACAGACCGGGATTGCCATCGCCCAGGGACGCGGACGGCAACATGCCGATGGACCCGGTGATGGCAGCGGCTTCGTCGGACAGGATGTCGCCGAAAAGGTTGCCGGTGACCAGGACGTCGAACTGGGACGGATCGCGCACCAACTGCATGGCCGCGTTATCCACGTACAGGTGCGACAGCTCCACGTCCGGATAATTCTTATGCTCGTCCACGACGATCTCGCGCCACACGCGGGACACGTCCAGCACATTGGCCTTGTCCACGGAGCAGACCCGGCCGGAACGCTTGCGGGCGGCCTCGAAAGCCACCTTGGCGATACGGCGAATCTCATGCTCGTAGTAGACCATGGTGTTGTAGCCGTAGCGCTCCCCGTCCTTTTCGCCGTCGAAACGGGGCTCGCCGAAATAGATGCCGCCGGTCAGCTCGCGCACGACCATGACGTCCAAACCCTTGGCCACGATATCGGGACGCAGGTAGCAGGCGTCGGAAAGCTGCTTGAACAACCGCGCGGGGCGCACGTTGGCGAACAAGCCGAGTTCCTTGCGGATGCCGAGCAGTCCCTTCTCCGGGCGAATGGCGGGATCAATGGTGTCCCACTTGGGACCGCCCACCGCGCCCAGCAGCACGGCGTCGGAATCCTTGCACTTGGCCACGGTCTCCGCAGGCAGCGGCACACCTTCGGCGTCAATGGCGCAGCCGCCGATCAACGCTTCCGTGGTTTCGAAATCACGACCGTATTTCTCGCCGACCTTTTCCAGCACGCGCAACGCCTGGGAAACAATCTCCCGGCCGATGCCGTCACCGGGCAATACACAAATCTTCATCGTCTTCTCCTGTGGATGCGAGATGCCTCCGGCGGCCCTACCGGGGGTCGCCTTCGGCGGGACCAGAGAACCTTTTGAAAAAGGTTCTCTGGACTCTCCAAAACTTTTTATCGCGCCTTCGGCGAGGCCGAGGCGTGCAACAATTCCTTGATCCCCCAATAACCGTTCACGACCTTCATGTCGATCAACGGCCAGGCCTTCCGCTCTTCTCCACTCCGCGTAGCGGCAACAAAAAGTTTGGGAAAGGATGGGGATGGGGGTCCGGGGGAAGGGGAGGAAACAACCCTTTTCAAAGGGTTTTTCCTCCCCTTCCCCCGGCCGCCGGAGGCATTCCTACGCCAATTTCCTCTTGGCGTATTCCACTAAGCCGCCCGCATTGAGGATTTCCTGCATGAACGGGGGTACCGGGGCGGCCTGGACGGTCGCGCCGGTGGTCAGGTTCTTGATGACGCCGGAGGCGGTGTCGACCTCGATTTCATCGGTATCGCTGAACTTGTCGATGTCGTCGCCGATCTCGAGCAGGACCAGCCCCATATTGAACCCGTTACGGTAGAAAATGCGCGCAAAGCTATGAGCCAGGACCACGGGAATACCCGCGCCGAGAATGGAAATGGGAGCGTGTTCACGGGACGAGCCGCAGCCGAAGTTCACGCCGCCGACCATGACGTCGTTCTCCTTGACCCGCTTGACCCATCCGGCCTCAAGCCCCTCCATGCAATTCCTGCCCAGCTCCTTGGCGTCGGTGGTCACCAAGAAACGGGCCGGGATGATGGCGTCCGTATCGATATGGTCGCCCACTTTGTGGGCGGTTCCGGTTACTTTCATTATTGCGCCCTCCTACAGCTTGGCGGGGTTGATGATCTCACCGGCCACGGCGGAAGCGGCGGCCACGGCGGGGTTGGACAGGAAGACCTCGGATTCCAGGGAGCCCATACGGCCCTTGAAGTTCCGGTTGGTGGTGGTGATGGCTCGTTCGCCGCCCGCCAGGATGCCCATGTGGCCGCCCAGGCAGGGGCCGCAAGTGGGCGGTCCCACGATGCAACCCGCATCCATGAAGATTTCCATCAGCCCTTCCTTCATGCAAGCCTTCCAGATGGCCGGAGTGGCGGGCAGGATGATGCAACGCACCTTGGGATTCACCTTGCGGCCATTGAGCACTTCGGCGGCAAGGCGCATGTCCTCGATTCGGCCGTTGGTGCAGGAGCCGATGACAGCCTGGTGAATCCTGAGCCCGGAGGTCTCGTCCACGGGCTTGACGTTCTCGGGCAGGTGCGGACAGGCGACCTGCGGAGCCATGCCGGTAACATCGATGTCGAGCACCCGCTCATACACGGCGTCCCCGTCTGCGGCCATAAGCCCGCCGCCGGAGAAACCGGCGTTCCGGGAATAGTCCAGGGCCTTCTGGTCCGCAGGGAAAAGCCCGACCTTGCCGCCAGCCTCGATGGCCATGTTGGCGATGGTCATGCGCCCTTCCAGCGACATGTTGTCCACGACTTCGCCGCCGTACTCCAATGCCTTGTAGAGCGCGCCGGACACGCCGAGAATACCGATCTGGTTGAGGACGAAATCCTTGGCTCCCACATACCGACCGGGCGTGCCGGTGAAGTTCACGCGGATGGTCGGGGGAACTTTGAACCAGGTCTCGCCCAGCGCCATGGCCGCGCCGATGTCGGTGGAGCCCATGCCGGTGGCGAACGCGCCCAGGCCGCCGTAGGTGCAGGTGTGGGAATCCGCGCCCACGACGATGTCGCCGGGGCCGACGATGCCCTTTTCGGGCAGGAGCGCGTGCTCCACCCCCACCTCACCGCATTCGTAATAATGGGTCACGCCCATCTCTTCGGCGAATTCGCGGACCACTTTCACCTGCTCGGCGGAATCAATGTCCTTGTTGGGGGTAAAATGGTCGCAGACCAGGGACACCTTGTCCCGGTCAAAGACCTTTTTCGCGCCCATGGCCTTGAAGGACTTGATGGCCAGGGGGGCGGTGATGTCGTTGGCGAGCACCATGTCCACCTTGCACTGGACGATCTGTCCAGGTCCGGTGACCTCCTGGTCAGTGTGGTTCTGCAAAATCTTTTCAGCTAAGGTATGCCCCATTTGCTTATTTCTCCTCTTTCGCTTTTTCCAAGCGGTTCAATGCGTTGACCATGGCCAAGGCGCTGGCCTTGACCACGTCGCCGTCGTTGGCGCGGCCCACGGCCTTGATGCCGTCGTGCTCGATGCGCACGGCGACCCCGGCCAGGGCGTCGGAACCCTCTGTCACGGCATTAACCGAGTAGACTTCGAGTTTCGGCGACACGCCTACTAATGAGTAGATGGACTGGAACACAGCGTCAATGGAGCCTTCGCCGAAATTGCTGGTTTTGCGCACTTCGGCATCGCCCTCGGCACCGAACTCCATGACCGTGGCTGCGTGCGGCGGAACATCGCCGGTGCCGGAAAACACAGACATATCAACCAGTCGGAAACGATCCTTGCGGCGATAAACGGACTCGAGGATCAGCGCTTCCACGTCCTCGTCGAATATCTGCTCTTTCTTGTCAGCCAAATCCTTGACGGCCTTGAAGAGTACGGCGATCTGTTCTTCGTCCAGCTTGTAGCCGAGCTCCTCTGCCTTTTTGCGTACGGCGTGGGAGCCGGAATGCTTGCCGATGACGATATCGTTGGAGGTGCGCCCGATGGAGGCCGGAGTCATGATCTCGTAAGTCAGCCGATTCTTGAGCACGCCGTCCTGGTGCACGCCGGACTCATGCGCAAAGGCGTTGGCTCCCACAATGGCCTTGTTGGGCGGAATGGGCATTCCGATGATCTGGGACAGGCGGCGGCAGGAAGGGAAGAGCTGCTCGGTGTTGATGCCGGTCTCCACCCCGTAGAGTTCCTTGCGGGTGTTGATCGCCATGACGAAGTCTTCCAGGGCCGCGTTGCCCGCGCGTTCGCCGATGCCGAGCACGGTGCATTCAACCTGGCGCGCACCTGCCTGGACGGCGGCCAGGGAGTTGGCCACGGCGGACCCCAGATCATTATGGCAATGAACGGACAGAATGGCCTTGTCCATGTTCCGCACGTTGTCCATCAGGTATTTGATGAGTTCATAGTATTCGAAGGGCTGGGTGTAGCCGACGGTGTCGGGCATGTTCACCACGCAGGCCCCGGCGTCGATGGCTGTCTCGGCCACCTTGACCAGGAAATCCCAGTCCGAGCGCGAGGCGTCCTCGGCCGAGAATTCCACGTTGTCGGTGTACTGCCGGGCGTGGCTGACGGCCTTCTCGATCATCACGAGAACCTCGTCGGCGGTCTTGCCCAGCTTGTGTTTCATGTGAATTTCGCTGGTGGCCAGGAAGGTGTGGATGCGCGGATGCCTGGCGTCCTTGATGGCCTCCCAGCAACGGTCGATGTCCTTGTTCACGGCGCGGCACAATCCGGCGATCTGCGGTTTTTCGACCGCCGAGGCAATGGCCTGGACCGCCTCGAAATCGCCTTGGCTGGCGATGGGGAAGCCTGCCTCGATAATGTCCACGCCCAGAGTCTCGAGTTGGCGGGCCATGCGGATTTTTTCGTCCAGGTTCATGGTCGCGCCCGGAGACTGTTCGCCGTCACGCAAAGTGGTATCGAATACGTACACTCTGTCTGCCATGGTGTCCTCCGATGGTTCCCCTTTCGGGGGTATGTTCTAAATGTTTGACAACGGGTATACAACCGCCAAACGCAAAACCCGCGCGGGGCAGCGTGGCGATAAGGGTCAGTACGACGTACTGATATGGGATGAGGAGAGCTAGTTCAGCTCTTTCTTGGAGCCATCCCGCAGTAGTCGCTTGTTGGTGCGGGATAGTAGGAAAAGCGTGTAGAGAGGGCCGGACACGAGGTAGCCCAGGAAGAAGACGAAACCAAGCACCTTCGGACGGGAGGCGATGAGCGAGAAAAGCAGAATCGCGGTGACCATCCAGCTAAAGGGATGGGCCTTGAAGGCGCTGATTTCCTTGAAGGAGTAAAAACGAATGGTGCTGACCATGAAGAAGGACAACACGTAGACGAGAACCAGGGCACCCACCGAAACCACGGAATGCATGTACTCCTGCGGCACATATTCGGAGAAGAGCACCAAGGTGGCCAGGGTGCAGGCTGCGGCCGGGATGGGCAGGCCCACGAAATGCTTCTTGGAGGTGGTGGCGGCCTGGACGTTGAACCGGGCGAGACGCAAGGCCCCGCAGGCCATGAACAGGAACGCGGCCATCAGGCCGAGACGGCCGAAGTCGTTCAGAAGCCAGAGGTAGGACATGACTGCCGGGACCACGCCGAAGGCCACCAGATCGGCCAGCGAATCGAGCTGGACGCCGAATTCGCTCTGCGAGTTGGTGATGCGCGCCACCTTGCCGTCCAATCCGTCGAACACGCAGCTTGCCAGGATGCACAGGGCGCAGGAGGTGATATCCCCCTGAATGGCCCAGATGAGTCCCAGGAAGCCGACAAACAGGCTGGCCGTGGTCAGCAGGTTCGGCAGAAGGTAGACACTTTTATGGCGCGGCAATTTTTCCTCAACCATGGCAATCAGTTATTCCGTATCGACGGATCAGGCGGTCCGTTTTTCCGCCAGTACCGTTTCGCCTGCGACGGTCTTCTGACCGACGCCGACAGTTGGTACATAGCCATCCGGAATGTAAAGGTCAACTCTTGATCCGAATTTGATCAAACCATATCGCTCCCCGCGCTTGAGCTTGTCCCCGGGTTCGGCCCAGCAGACGATGCGGCGGGCGATGAGCCCAGCGATCTGGACCATGGTGAACCGCTGGTTGCCCTTGCCGGTGACGACCACGATGTTGCGCTCGTTGTCCTCGCTCGCCTTGTCGAAAGAGGCGTTGAAGAACTTGCCGGGGATATAGCGGATGGTCTCGATCTTTCCGCTGACCGGCATCCGGTTCACATGCACGTTGAAAACGTTCATGAAAATGGCGATGTACTGGCGGGATTCGCCGCTGACGGGATCGATCGCGCGGTCGATCTTGATGACCCTGCCGTCGGCAGGGGCGGCCACGGCCTCCGCGTCTTCGGGCCCGACGCGCTCCGGGTCGCGGAAGAAATGACCGATAAAAGCGGTGGCGGCGAGCCCGATCACAGCCATGGGCCAGCAGCCGATGATGGCGAAAATCAGGGTCGTGAATGCAGCGATGACTATATAGGGCACCCCTTCCAGGGCAACGCCGACAGACGGTTTCAACATGGCGCGTCGAGCTCCTTTCAAACGAAGTTTACGGTCTTTACCCTTGGCTTCCTCAAACCGCAAGTTTGTTTTTTACAATATATTCGCGCCAAGGTATACCCCATGACATGGATCCGGTCACGCACCTCTCGTCGGGCCTGCTCGGCGGCATGGCCGCCCGCAGGTGGTTTCCCGAGGCGAAACACCTCGTGCCCGCCTGCATGCTCGCTGCCTGGATTCCCGACGTGGACATTCTTTTCGGCAACAACGATCCTGAATTCGACCTCCTCTACCACCGGGGCGTCAGCACTTCCATCTTCGGTACTCTGATTCTCGCCCTTGTCCTGGCGGGTTTGTACAAACTCGTCTCCCCGCGCACCCCGTTCACCAGAATAGCTCCGCTGTTCTACGCCCTGACCCTGATCCACGTCTGGCTTGACCTCATCACCACCTACGGGACTCAGTTGCTCGCGCCCTTCTCCAACCACCGCTTCGCCCTGGACGGCGCGTTCATCATCGACCCGGTTTTTACCGTAACGGCCCTGGGCCTGATCGCCGCCGCCCTGATCGTGAAAACGCGCCGCCACGCCGTCGCCCTCATCGGCATTGTGTGGTTTTTCGTCTATCCGCTGGGCAACATGGGAATGGGAACGATTCTCCAACATGCCTACGCCCGCCGGCTCGACGCCAAGGGCGCGGCCTACGACCATGTCCACGTCACTCCGGACGCGCTGTCGCCCCGTTTCTGGAAGGTGGTCGTCACCGCCGGACCGGACTACCTGCTCGATACCATGGACCTGTTCGGCGATCTCGCGCCGGACGCGCCCCGCAAGGTCAGGCGTGCGGACAAGCAAATCCTGCGCAAGCTCGGCGAACAGCAATCCATGTTCGCCACCTACGCATGGTTTTCCAAATGGCCCTATGTCGAGGAAACCGACACTCCCGACGGCAGGACCCTGATCTTCCAAGACCTGCGCTTCACCTCCACCAACCCTGTCATGGCGTGGGTATACCGCGACAAAAAACAGCCGTTCACCCTCACCGCGCACCTCGACAACTCCGGCCGCATCATGTCCTGGTCATACGAGGGAGGCGTCAGCTCCCTGGCCGACGCCGAGGAACCGCTGAAGTGACCTGGTTCGCGCTTTCCCTGGGGGCGGCTTTTTTCATGGCCTCCAACTCCGCGTTCATGAAGCGGTTCTTTTCCGATCTCTCGGCATGGGAAATGAGCCTTATCCCCTATTTCTACGCCATGCCCCTCATGGCGCTGACCATTCCCTTCATCGGCATTCCGCCCATCGGTCCGAGATTTCTCCCGGCCCTGGCCTGGGTCCTGCCCGTGCTCATGGTGTCCATCATCCTGCATTACAGGGCCATCCGCATGTCGCCCTTGTCCCTGACCCTGCCCTTTCTGAGCTTTACGCCGGTCTTCGTCCTGTTCACCGGCGACCTCATCCTGGATGAGACGCTCTCCGTTCCCGGCGTTGCGGGGATGCTCCTGGTGGTCGTGGGCGGTTACGTGCTCAATCTTGATGCCGCCAGATACGGTTTCCTCGGCCCCATACGGGCCATCTGGAAGGAGCCCGGGTCCGGGCTGATGCTCGTCGTCGCCTTCCTGTACGGCCTGACCTCCGTGGGCGGGAAAGTCATGATCCTCGATTCCTCCCCCATGTTCACGGCCATGGCCGTATTCACCCTCTACGGCCTGCTGCTGACTCTCATATTGATATGGACGGGCAAAACCTCGTTCAGGAGTCTCACGCAAAAGCCCCTCCTCGGAACGGTGGCCGCGCTGATAGTCTTCGCAGAGATAGTCTGCCACAACCTGGCCATGTCCATGACCGCGGCCGCGTACATGATTACCATCAAGCGCACGACCGGCATTTTCTCGGTCCTGTACGGCTGGCTTCTCTTCAAGGAACGCGGCATTCGGTTCCGCCTGCTCGGCACGGTCATCATGACCGTAGGCGCGGCGGTCATCGCCCTGTGGGGATGATGCTCCGCACCGTCTCCGGCGACAGAGAAAAAAACGCCCGGTTGGTCCGGGCGTTTTTTTGATTCGGATCGAATCGGAATCAGGTCAGGCAGCGGTAAAAATCGACGCCCAGCCGGTGCATGGGCACCACGCGGCCTTCGAGAATGAGCCCCTGGGGAATGAACTTCTCGTCGAGATACTCCGCCGGAGGCTGGAAGCCGTTCTCCCGGGCCAGGATGACCGAGGCGCGGGTGGCCGCGCTGTGCGCGATAAGCCCTTCCGGAAAGAACTCGGCCCGGTCCACACTGTCGCCCACGGCCTCGAAAAACGCGCGGTACTTGTCGAAACAGTTATCCGCGGCCAAGGTCTGCTGAATGCCCGCCATGATCTCGTTCGCCACGAAATCGACGGACCGGCCCCTGACAAGCGCGTAGGCGTTGCGCCTGTTCGGATCGGCCAGCATGACGGCTCCGGTGCCCAGCGAATGGACCAGATCATAAGTCCGTTCACCGGACACGGGATCGGCCTGATAGCCCAGGGTCTGGATATCCGTACACCCGGCGCGCCTCGCAAGAATCTGCATGGCCAGCAGCATGATGCCGGTCCCGGCTCCGAGATCCACGCCGATAAAGGCCCCGTTTCCCCGAACCGCTTCCGCCCTGCCCAGGACCGCACGCATGAGGTGGGCCGCCTTGGGAGCGTCCGCCAGGACCCGCAGCACCGGGGACCACATGCGCAGCCTGTTCATGACCTCGATGTCGTCTCCCGGCTCGTTCATGGACTGATGGCGCGAAAACCGTTCGTACAACCCGGCAAGCTCGCCGTAGGGCACCGGATCGCGGTACGCGTTCTCATGCACGTAGGCGTAAAAATATTTCACGGCCACATTAAGAAGGCGGGCATCGGAAACAGGCTCGCCGGGATCGCACAAACGATCCACATCGAAAGCCAGGGAATCGGGGGTATAAAATTCCGGGGCGATAGCCGGGGCCTGGCAGCCGACCATCGCCGTAAAGTTGCGGGCCTGCATCCCCGCCGAGGCGAGAGGCGAACCGGTCAGCCCGCCGGAAAACCCGCTATGCGCCGGATCGAACGTGTGATGTATGCTTGTCTTGCTCATGGTCGTTTGAACGGTCGGGTTGGTGGAAATTGTTGCCGTCCAGCCCGTATTTGCACGGACCATACCGGAGGCGAAAGAAACGTCGCACAAAAGTCGCAATTTCTCACTAATTCCACAAAAACAAGCTGATAGGGGTTCATACCCAGCACAAAAAAAGCCGACCTCATAGAGGTCGGCCTGATTGCCTGGAGCGGGAAACGGGATTTGAACCCGCGACTTCAACCTTGGCAAGGTTGCACTCTACCACTGAGTTATTCCCGCGTGGTGATATGGAGACTCCCCCCAAAAAAGCCGGTCTCTCGCGGAGACCGGCCTGATTGGCTGGAGCGGGAAACGGGATTTGAACCCGCGACTTCAACCTTGGCAAGGTTGCACTCTACCACTGAGTTATTCCCGCGTGTCTTCGTCTTGGTCGGCTGGCTCCCCCCAAAAAAGCCGGTCTCTCGCGGAGACCGGCTTGATTGGCTGGAGCGGGAAACGGGATTTGAACCCGCGACTTCAACCTTGGCAAGGTTGCACTCTACCACTGAGTTATTCCCGCCGGTGGAGGCGACATCCGGATTTGAACCGGAGAATGGAGGTTTTGCAGACCTCTGCCTTACCACTTGGCTATGTCGCCGACTTTTTTGGAGCGGGAAACGGGATTTGAACCCGCGACTTCAACCTTGGCAAGGTTGCACTCTACCACTGAGTTATTCCCGCCCTCAAAAGCGAACCACTGTTTACCCGTGCCCCTTTCAGGTGTCAAGCGGATTTTATGATTTTTTTAAAATCCCGGGACATATGAATGACCTGTTTTTTTTGCCTGAATGGAAAGACTTTACTTTTTGGGCCTTTTTGGTATACCAACGCGCTTTAATTCAGTAGAACTATGTGTGCACCCTTAGCTCCTCAAACAGATTGCTCACTCTCAGAGGGGAGGTTCAAATGGAAGCCAATGACCTGAAGTACTTCAAGGAAAGCTTGAACGGCATGCTCGATGACATCCTCCAGAAAAGCGAGGCCACCATCGAAGACATGACCGAATCCGGAGAGGTCTACGCCGATCCTGCTGATCGGGCCACGGCCGAAAGCGACCGCGCCTTCACACTACGTCTGCGCGACCGCGAACGGAAGCTCATCAAGAAAATCCAGCAGGCCATCAACCGCATTGAAGACGGCGAGTTCGGCATCTGCCAGGAGTGCGGCGACGATATATCCATCGCCCGCCTCAAGGCCAGACCCATGACCACGCTGTGCATCAACTGCAAAAGCAAACAGGAAGAGGACGAGGCCGTCCGCGGCGACTAGCCGCACACCCGGCCTTGGACGGAGACGGCCGTGGAAGCCAACTTTTTCCGCTTCCTGAGCGCGGAACTCGCGTCCATCCTAACCGGTCGCCGAATAGACAAGGTATTCGGCCCGGCCCCCGGAGTCTGGGTGCTGGCCATCCAGAACACGGGCGAACCTCTATACATGATCTTCCGGCCCGCCAAATCGGCGGGCCATTTATTTCTCTCCGCGGTCAAGCCCGCCAACCCGCAAACCGCTCCGGCCATGGCCATGTGGTTTCGCAAACGGCTGCGAAACCGCAGGATTCTGGCCGTACATCGGGATTGGCCCAATCTGCGGCTGGCGTTGGAGCTCACTCCGCGCACCGACCCGGACGGCAAAACCTTCCTCATCCTGGACTGCCGCACCGGCATGACCCTGGCCGATGAACTGCCGCCGTCCTTTTCCTCCGAGCCGGAATGGCCCGCCATGGAAGACGTCCTCGACGATCCGGAAATCTGGCGTGCCTATCCGCACATATCGCCGCTCCTGCGCAAGGCCCTGGCCTACCTCCCGGAAGAACAGGCCCACGCCCTCTACTTCCGCGTAGCCACCGCCTCGGCCGACAGTTTCCACATTTCCCGATCCGACGACGGCCGACAGCCTCCCACAGCCTGGCCGACCGGCCACGATGACGAGACGTTCGACTCGGCCCTTGAAGCCGCCCGAGCCCACGGCGAAAGCACCCTCTTCCCCCTGCTCGACATGGAAGAGGACAAGGCGCAAACCGTTCAGCTCAAGCGTATACGCAAAAAACTCCAACGCAACCTGGCCAGGCTGGACGAGGAGCAGGCGCGACTCGAAGCCCTGGCCGCCGAGCAGATCAAAGCCGAAGCGTTGCAAGCCGAGCTGTACCGATTCAAGAACGCCGAAGGTCTCGAATCCGTGGAAGTTTCGCACCCTGTGCACGGTCCCATGACAGTGATCCTCAACCCGTTCCTGTCTCCCACCGAGAACATGAAACGGTATTTCAAACTGTCTGCCAAGGCGCAGCGGGGCTTTCCGCACATCGAACGCCGCCGCCGCGAGCTGCTTGCCCAACTGGCCCAGGCCGAAGACGGAACAATCGAAATCCATCCCGCCGCGCACCAGACATCGCCCGAACCGGAAGGTCCCGCCGCCCTGCCCAAGCGATTCCGCGGTTTGGCCGTCAGCCTGTTCCGCACCACCGACGGCTTCACCGTCATCCGAGGCAAAAACAAGCAGGCAAACCACCACATGCTCAGCAAGGCGGCCTCGCCCTTTGATTACTGGTTCCACGCCGAAGACGGTCCCAGCTCCCACGTCATTCTCAAGCGCGACCACCCCGGCCAGGACGTGCCCGAAACATCCCTGATCCAGGCCGCAGCCCTCTGCGGACTCAAAAGCTATCGCAAAGACGACGGCAAAGCCGATATCATGTACGCCCTGGTCAAAGACGTGCGCAAAGTCAAAGGATTCAACCTCGGCCAGGTTGCCGTTGACCGAAAACTCGGCACCCTCCGCGTCGATCTCGATCCCGATCTGGAAAGCCGACTGGCTTAAGAATGCCTCCGGCGGCCAAGGGGAAAGGGGAGAGAGGGCACCCTTTGTAAAGGGCTGCCCTCTCTCCCCTTTCCCCCTGGACCCCCTATCCCCTCTCACCCTCCGAAACTTTTTGTATGCGCATCCGCGCGGGTGCAGGTATGCGATGGGGTGAACCTCTTCCCGAAACGACTTTCGAGCTAGTTTATTTTTGGGAGACGGGAAAAGAATTAACTCTCCGCCGAGCCCGCGAAGCGGCGACAAAAAGTTTAGGAAAGGATGGGGATGGGGGTCCGGGGGAAGGGGAAGGAAAAGGTACAGTCCGGGTACATAGGTAACACATTAGTCCGGGAACATGGGTAACACTTTGGGCATGGAAGCCTGGAGGTGCACATGCCCTGGAAAGAGGTG